>JBJTMN010000241.1:0-2577 GCA_046070545.1 Ferruginibacter sp. | reverse complement strand
TTTTTCTTCTTCCCAAAAGATACACCTGCCGGCAGAAAGTAAGAAGCTGTTGTTGAGAATGGTATGCCTGATGAAATCCATGATTGAATACAAAGATACTGGATACTGGTCGCTTGATACCGGATGCAGCTCAAAGATTTGAAATCTGCTTACATACGAGGCACCATTCAGCTACCTGGATCAGGTATCCAGTATCTTTGTATTCAATCATGGATTTCATCAGGCATACCATTCTCAACAACAGCTTCTTACTTTCTGCCGGCAGGTGTATCTTTTGGGAAGAAGAAAAAGCGCTCATCCTCTCTGATCTGCATTTTGGCAAAACGGGCCACTTTCGCAAGAACGGAATTGCAGTGCCGCAAACGATCTTTAAAGAAGATATACAAAGGCTTACGGCGCAGGTGCAGTATTTTAAAGCAGAACAATTAATCATTGTGGGCGATCTTTTTCACAGCCATGCCAATAAGGAAATGGACCTGTTTTTAAGATGGAGAAATGATTTTGCACAACTGCATATTAAACTCATCATTGGCAACCATGATATTTTACCGGCAGACTGGTACCAACTGGCAAATATCACCTGTATCACAGATCAATTGCAAATGGGGTCATTTATTTTTACACACGATATCGCAGAAAGCAACGCAGTAGCTGATCCGTATATCTTCAGCGGACATATACACCCGGCCGTTACCATTGCCGGCAACGCCAGGCAGTCCTTGAAATTCCCCTGCTTTCATTTTACAAAAAAGTACGGGGTACTTCCCGCATTCGGCAGGTTCACCGGCACCCAGAGCATTAGTCCGGCTAAAGCTGATACTGTGTTTGCCATTGTGCAAAACAGCATTATGAAGCTGTAGTAATTTCACATTGCCTTAAGTACTACATTTGCAAAAAAAACAGAAATGAAAAAAATCGTATTATTCGTATGCGCCGGACTAATGCTGTCATTGGCCAACGCACAAACATTAACAACGCCACAACCATCCCCAACACAAACCATTAAACAGAATTTTAGTATTGGTTCCATTGAACTGAATTACAGCCGTCCCGGCAAGAAGGGCCGCAAGATCATGGGCGACCTGGTACCTTTTGGCAAAATATGGCGCACTGGTGCCAATAATGCTACCACCCTTACCTTCAGTGATGATGTAACCATTGGCGGCACAGATATCAAAGCAGGTAAATACGGTTTGCTCACCATACCCGATGCAACAAAATGGACCATCATTATTACCAAAGATGTAAACGTAAGTTCGCCAGCTGCCTACAAACCAGAGAATGATGTAGTACGCCTGCAGGCCGATGTGGTAAAGACCCCGTTCACGGTAGAGAACTTCACCATCAACTTTGCCAATATAACAGGCAACAGCTGCAATGTAGAAATGATGTGGGAGAATACCTATGTACAGTTTCCCATTACGGCCCCTACCGATGTTAAAGTAATGAAGCAGATAGATGAGGTAATGAACAAGGATAACAAACCTTATTTCAGCGCAGCATCTTATTACTATGATAACGGCAAAGACCTGAACCAGGCACTGGCATGGGTTAACAAAGCCATTGAAAGCAATAAAGAAGCTTACTGGATGACCATGCTGAAAGCACGCATTCACCTGAAACTGGGCGACAAAGCAGCAGCTAAGGCAGCGGCAACCACTACGGTTGACCTGGCTACCAAAGGAAAGAATGATGATTACGTGAAAATGGCTACCGACCTGATAGCCGGGCTATAGACCACAATTCAATTTTTTAAAAGGCTGTAACCGGGTTACAGCCTTTTTTATTTATATTGCAGTACAACAATTTTATGTATTCAGGTATCTGTAGGGTAAACTAACCGCATACAAATGAAAAAGCTCTTATTGCTTCTGTTGCTTTTACCGGGTATTTTGGTTGCTCAGAAAAAGTCCCCTCATAAATCCGCTCTGATTTCTGCAGCCTGTAATGCGTATGGCACAGTTCCCGATAAGGCAATTCCTGTTTGTGGTACCAAATCTTTTTTCCAGGATAAAATAACCTCTTGCACGGGACCCAATATCAGTCCGACTGAATGTGCAGGAGATCCTTTTCCTTCCAGCGATTCATACTGGTATAAGTTTAAATGTTTCACTGCGGGAAGTTTAGGCTTTTTGCTTACACCGCGTCCGCTTACACCACCGGTAACAACCGATTTTGACTTTATTCTTTTTGACGTTACCGGTCATAACCCCAATGATGTGTTCACCGATCATTCATTAGTAGTAACGCTGAACGGGGTACCGCCCAATCCAACAGGTATTACAGGCTGCAGTCCTTTTGGTGTACTTGCAAATGTGTGTTACAGTAATCCTATTACTGACTCATTGAATAAAATGCCTAACCTGATTGCTGGTCATAACTATTTGTTGATGGTGACGAATTATTCGACCAATACAGCTGGCTACGATCTTGTTTTTATCGGCGGCACCGCAGTCATTTCAGACGGGGTTCCTCCGGCCATTGATCATGTAGATGGAGGCTGTTCTAAAGTAAACGTGGTTTTTACTACTGATATCAAATGTACAAGCGTAACTGCAAGCGGCAGCGAGTTTACTA
>JBJTMN010000240.1:0-9895 GCA_046070545.1 Ferruginibacter sp. | reverse complement strand
TCTCTAGTTAGTAAATCATTTTTATGCTCTGCAAGCATTTTTAATAACTCGTTTTCTTTTGGTGATAACACTTGTACTTTTCCATTCAATACCAATTCTCTTAATTTTGGATTAAAATGATAATTACCTAATTCAAATTCTTGATTATCTACCACTTTGTTATCTTCTTCGTTTCTTTTAATGATGGCTTTTATTTTCATTAAAAGCACTTCGCTGTCGAAAGGTTTAGTGATATAATCATCGGCACCCAGTTTATATCCCTGGATGATGTCTTCCTTCATCGTTTTTGCACTTAAAAAGAACAAAGGCACATCGGGATTCACATCGCGTATTTCTTCGGCCAGTGTAAATCCGTCCATATTGGGCATCATTACGTCCAGTAGGCAAAGGTCAAATTTTTCACGTTGAAATGCAGCCAGTCCAAGCTTTCCGTCTCTTTCCAGTATTACATTGTAGTCATTCAATTCCAGGTAGTTCTTCAATACCATGCCAATGTTTGTATCATCTTCGCAAAGCAGTATCTGTGGTTTTACAGGTTCCATGTTTTTTAGGTTTGATGCAAATAAAAATTAAATCAAAGTTTATACAGCGAATATAGTGCCTAATTTTTTGTTAAAGGTACTTTGCCACTATTAAGATGAATATTTTGCCTTCGGCCAAAAAGGGTTTGCCACTGAGGCTCGGAAACACAGAAACTATTTCCTAATGTATTTTTTGTCGGTAAGTGTTTTTAGAAAGTTGACTAAATCTTTCTTTTCCTTTTCATTTAGGTTTAAAGGGCTTTTTAAAGCATCATCAATATTGATGGCATCGGCTACGAATTTTTGAGGGTTGTTATAGTACTCCACCACTTCTTCCAGCGTTTTAAACATGCCATTATGCATATAAGGTGCGGTAACGGCCACATTGCGCAGGCCGGGGGTTTTAAACTTTCCTTTATCGCTTTCTTTATTGGTAATATGGAACAGGCCTGCATCATTCAGATCTTTACCATCATACAAACCGATGTTCTTAAAATCATCGGTGGTAAAATCTTCCATGCGGTGGCAATCAAAACATTTGGCTTTATCGCCCACAAATAATTCCCTTCCTCTTTCCTCCGATGCAGATAGATTTTTTATGCTGTTGCTCCAGTCGTCAAATTTACTGTCTACCGTTTCCAGTGTTTTTTCATAGGCCGAAAATGCGGCCGCCAGGTTTTTGGCATCCGGCTTTTGGTTGAATATTTTCTGAAACAATTGCCTGTATTCCTTTGACTGGTTCAGTCTTTTCACCGCTTCTTCTATTGGCAGACCCATTTCATCGGGATTTTGTATCGGCATTAAAGACTGATCTTCCAAAGTAGATGCCCGTCCATCCCAGAAATAATAAGGCCGGTTCTTCATGTTCAATACGGATGGCGTATTGCGTTTGGTAAGTTTGCCTTGTATGCCAATACTAAAAGCTACCGTATCGGCAAAGGCAAATTGCGGCTTGTGGCAGCTGGCACAACTGATGGATGAATCTTTGGAAAGTATTTTTTCCGAAAAAAGTTTTTTGCCAAGGCCGGCTTTGGTTTGGATATCAGCGTTTTCTTCCTCAAAAAAAGCAGTAGTAGCTACAACAATAAGAGCCGCTGTTAAAAAAAGGAGAGGTGTTTTTTTCATCACTACAAATTTACTGTTATCGCGATAAAAATCTTCATCAACATATAAATTACTGTTTGTACCTTTCATAAAATAATTTTCTATGGCAAACAAAGAAGCATTTATAGAAGCAATTAAGAACGGTTATACTTTTAAGGGTGAGTCGGTAAAGATCGGTGCTGCATTACTGGATGGTGAACTGGTGCCCGAAGCAGGCATTTACCTGCCCCTTAAAACCTTAAACCGCCACGGACTTATAGCCGGCGCTACAGGAACGGGTAAAACAAAGACCCTGCAGGTGATCAGCGAGTTTTTAAGCGATAACAGTGTGCCGGTTATGATGATGGATATTAAAGGCGATCTGAGTGGTATTGCAGCTATGGGGGCCGAAAATGATAAGATAAAAGACCGCTACCAGAAACTGAATATTGAATACAAGCCATCTTTGTTCCCGGTAGAGCTGATGACATTAACCGGGCAGAAAGGGGTTCACCTGAGAGCAACAGTTAGTGAATTCGGACCCATATTATTAAGTAAGATATTGGAGCTGAACGATACGCAGGGTGGCGTGGTAGCCATGATATTTAAATACTGCGATGATAATAAACTGCCCTTGCTTGACCTGAAGGATTTTATTAAAGTATTGCAATACATCGGCGATGAAGGAAAGGATGAAATAGAAAAAACCTATGGTAAAATATCCACCTCATCAACCGGCACCATCCTGCGTAAAGTAATTGAACTGCAGCAGCAGGGTGCCGATATTTTCTTTGGCGAAAGAAGTTTTGAGGTAGACGACCTGATGCGTATTGCAGATGATGGTCGTGGTATGATCAGCGTATTGCGGGTTACCGATCTGCAGGATAAACCCAAACTCTTCTCAACGTTTATGTTGCAGATGCTGGCCGAATTATATGCCAGTTGCCCCGAAGAAGGCGACCTGGACAAGCCCAAGCTGGTGATGTTCATTGATGAGGCACACCTGATCTTTAATGAAGCCAGTCCGGCCCTGCTGCAGCAGATCGAAACTATTGTAAAACTGATCCGTTCAAAAGGTATTGGTATTTTCTTTTGCACACAAAACCCCATGGATGTGCCGGCAAGCGTGCTGAGCCAGCTGGGTTTAAAAGTGCAGCATGCATTACGTGCTTTTACAGCCGCTGATAGAAAAGTGATCAAACAAACAGCAGAGAATTACCCCGAAACAGAATTTTATAAAACCGAAGACCTGATAACCCAGATGGGAATTGGCGAAGCATTGATTACCATGCTGAATGAAAAGGGTATTCCCACGCCGCTGGCGCACACCATGCTTTGTGCGCCACGCAGCCGCATGGATGTGCTGACGGATGAAGAGATCGATGTCATCAACGCCAGGTCTAAAATGGTGGCCAAGTACAACAAAACCATTGACAGTGAAAGTGCCTACGAAATACTGACGGCCAAGCTGCAGGAAGCTGCTGAAAAAACAGCTCAGGAAGAAGCAGATAATACAACAACTACAAGCAAGAAATCGGAGAAAGAACCAGAATCAACCCTTGAGAAAGTAGCGAATAATACCATTGTAAAAAGTATGGTGCGTACGGCGGGTAATACCATTGTGCGTTCATTGCTGGGTGCTTTGGGCCTGGGCGGCAGAAGCAGGAGCTCGAAAAGCAAGAGCTGGTTTTGAGATTAAATGATCAATTACTTATAAGTGCCGGTTATTAAACCGGCACTTCGTATTTTTATGGTATGATAAAATTGCAGAAAGCCTTTCAACATCGCTTTGGTCCGCTGGCGGTAGTGGCGCTGATCGTTTTTACGCTGAGTTTTATTACCCGGGTAACTTTACTGATCATCAGCTGGCCAAACCTGGAACTGAGTTCTTTAAGGCTTATGGGTATTTTTTTTATTGGCTTTTTTTACGACATTATTGTTTGGAGTTTTTTTGCCATACCCGTAGCTTTTTATTGCTGGCTCATGAAAGACAGCTGGTACCAGAAAAAATGGCAACGTATACCCCTCTTCTTTCTTTTCTTTTTAATTACGCTGATACTGGTTTTAAACGTGGGCGGCGAGATCATCTTCTGGGATGAGTTCAATGTGCGCTATAATTTTATCGCGGTAGATTACCTGGTGTATACCACCGAAGTGCTGGGTAATATCTGGGAGTCGTATAATATTCCTCTTATCGGTGCCGCAGTTATTATTGCCGTGGTGATCATTCTTTTTTTAATAAGAAAAAAAATAACGGCATCCCAACAGGTAAGTATGCGTTTTGGAAAACGTACGGTCTTCTTTTTTCTTTTTATGCTGGTTCCGGTTGCCGGCTATTTCCTGGTGAACAACCGTTTTAAGAACATCAGCAGCAATAATTATGTGAACGAACTGGGCGGCAACGGTATCTATGAATTTGGCACAGCATTCTGGAACAACGAGATCGATTACAATAAATTTTACGCAACCCAAAACGATACCGCCAATTTAAAATTACTGCGCAGTATGTTGCAGGCGCCCAATGCAACTTTTATAAGCGATCCGTTAAGTATTGAAAGAAAGATACAGAACGACAGTCCGGAACATGCGTGGAATGTGGTACTTATCAGTGTAGAAAGTTTAAGCGGTGATTATTTAAAACGATTTGGCAATACAGAAAATATTACACCTTATCTGGATTCACTCATTCCGTATGGCCTTTGGTTCGATCAATTCTATGCTTCGGGCACCAGAACGGTCAGGGGACTGGAAGCCTTATCCATGGCCATTCCGCCAACACCGGGTCAGTCTATTGTGCGCAGGCCGGATAATGCCGATATGTTTACCATGGGTAGTGTATTAAAATCAAAAGGGTATGAAGTGAATTATATATACGGCGGCAATTCCTTCTTTGATAATATGGGAAAATATTTCAGCAACAGTGGTTATAAAGTGCTGGATCAGCGTGATATTCCTGATAGTATTGTACATCTGACTACTGCCTGGGGTTGTGATGATGAAGCCGCATTTAACTATACCATTCAGCAATGCGACAAAAGTTTCAGCAACAATAAACTTTTCTTTAATCATATCATGACGGTGAGCAATCACCGGCCATATAGTTACCCGGAAGGACGCATAGATATTGATCCCAGGCATCAATCTATACAGGGAGCTGTAAAGTACACGGATTATGCCATCAATAAATTTATTAAAGATGCTCAGCAAAAACCCTGGTTCAGCAATACCTTGTTTGTGATCGTTGCAGATCACTGTTCAAAAAGTGCCGGTAAAACGGATCTTCCGGTTAACCGCTACCACATTCCCTGTATCATTTATGCACCACAATTAATTAAGCCGGCAGTTGAGAGCAGGTTAGTAAGTCAGATAGACCTGGCTCCAACCATTTTAGGTTTAATGAATCTGAATTATACCAGCAGGTTTTTAGGTTATGATATCTACAATATGAAGCCGGGAAATGAGCGGGCATTTATAAGTACTTACCAGGATATGGGGTATGTTAAAGATGGTAAACTGGTCATTTTATCGCCACAACAAAAAATTAAAAGTTTTATCCCGGATTTTGCAACCGGTGCAAACGTTGGCACCGCCAATACAAATGAGCTGATAAAGGAAGCAATTGCCTGGTACCAGGGCGCAAGTTATTTGTATAAAACGGGAAAGTATACAGCTTCACAACAGGTGCAAAAATAAGGCACTATAATTTGAATATCAATCAGTTGTAAAAATAATTGAACGCGTATTTATACCTGTTTTGTGTAAAATTGTGAAAATATTTAATTAAAATGTTGCACAGTAGTAAAAACCACATTATCTTCGTTTCGGTTTTTCATAGGATATTGGATTTTAAAGCGGGACTAGATTTCTATCTTGGTCCCTTTTTTATTTTTATACACTGCTTTTTTTACAAAGAAATAAGCTTCCCATCCTTACCCGTTCTTACTTTTTCTTCTGCCTGCAGGTAATTGATCACTTTCCATACCTTTTCTTTTTTCACTCCTTTCATGATGGTTAATATCTCTTCAACAGAGTATTGTTGCTCTTTAATACAACTTATCAGCTGGCCGGCAATTGCATTAAATTCCTCCGTTGATATATGCAATACTTTTTCATTGATGCAATTATCACAAATACCACAGGCTTTAATTTTTACAGGGGTAAAATAGGCGGCAATAAACTGGCTGCGGCAACCACTTTCTTTTTTCACATAATCTATCATGGCTTTTACCCGTTGTTCAAAATTTTGTTTTCGCTTTAAATAATCAACTGTGTTTAGCCGGTAATTATCATGGTACATACGGTTCTGCAACAAGGTGATCTGTGGCGTTTCTTTTTGGGCAGAGTAGCTGATGATGCCATAATTGTTCAGCTTTTGCAGGTCAGCTTTTACAGCGGCCATATCTGCCTGGATGAACTTTGCCAGTCTGCTTTCGTAAACAATTGCCGGAAAATCAAAAATACCTTCATAAGAGCGTAGCAGCCCTTTGATCAAGGGTTCCAGTGCAGGTTGCTGTTTTTCAAAATCAATAAGTTCTTCCCGGTTTGTTGTAAACACCACGGTGGAAGGTTTGAAAAAAACTTCGTTGAAACTAATGATATCTTCCTGTTCCAGGGCCTTAATAGCGTAGGTAGCCGTGAGTATATTTAGTTTAAAAGCTGATGCAAAAACAGCGATATCAAAATCATAACTTGATCCCTCGCCGCTTCCTGCCGGTATCTGCAGATGGTTCATCAATCCGATATAAACCTGTTTAATGGCTGTTTCTTCCGGAAAGCGGATACCAGATTGTTCCTGCAGGCCTTGCAGCTCCTGATCATTGTAAAGCAATACTGCATAGGCTCTTTTTCCATCCCTACCTGCCCGGCCGGCTTCCTGGTAATAATTCTCCAGGCAGTCGGGTACATCATAATGAACTACAACACGTACATCGGCTTTGTCGATACCCATACCAAATGCATTGGTGCTTACGATCACCCTTGTTTTATTGCTTATCCAGGCTTCCTGTTTTTTATTTCTTTCTTCATTACTCAGGCCCGCATGATAATGATCTGCACTGATACTATTCAACTTTAATAAACCGGCGATCTCTCTTGTATGTTTCCGGCTCTTACAATATACAATAGCCGTACCCTTCACATTTTTTAATATCTCCAGTAATTTGTTTTGTTTGGATGGAACATGAAAAACAGAATAAGAAAGATTGGGCCGTTCAAATGATTGCTGAAAACGATGTTGTGTTTTGCCAAACTGAAGTTTATCGCAAATATCATCCTGCACTATGTTGGTTGCAGATGCTGTAAGTGCCAGTACCGGTACTCCCGGAAGCAGTTCACGAAGCGAAGCAATACGCACGTAGGGTGGCCTGAAATCGTAACCCCATTGAGAAATGCAATGCGCTTCATCCACAGCCAGTAAACTGATATTCATGGCAGGGAGCATTTCCAGGAATAAATTTGTTTCAAGCCTCTCAGGAGAAACATAGAGGAATTTGTAGTTTCCGTATGCGGCGTTCTGTAATGTTTTTTTTATTTCTAAAAAACTCATACCTGAGTAAATAGCCAAAGCAAGAATTCCTTTCTGTTTTAAAGTTTCCACCTGGTCCTTCATCAGCGCTATCAGCGGACTTACCACCAGGCATAAGCCATCTTTAGCCATGGCAGGCACCTGGAAGCAGATGGATTTACCGCCTCCGGTAGGCAATAATGCAAGTGTGTCATTTCCATCTAACACTGCATTGATGATATCTTCCTGCAGTGGCCGGAAACTGTCGTAACCCCAATATTGTTTTAAGATTTCGTGAATGCTCAATGCTGATAATTATGCCCTGAAATTAAACCACTTTCTTAAATTTCAGCCATATAGAATTCAGCGCCAGCACCACATCGCTGAAACCCATGGCCAGCGCTGCAAAGCCTGGTTGTAATAAACCAAAAGCTGCAATGGGTATGGCTACTATATTGTAAATAAATGCCCAGAAGAGATTCCCTTTTATAGTAATGAAAGTATGTTTACCTAATCCTAATGCCAGCGGTAAATGCTGAATACCTTTGTTCATTAAAACCACCTGCGCACTTTGCACTGCCAGCTGTGTGGCATCACTCATTGAAATACCGATGGTAGCTTTGGCAAGAGCAGGTGCATCATTTACGCCGTCACCAACCATGGCTACCGGCGCTACGGAGTTTAACTGCCCGATGATGGCTAATTTTTCTTCAGGTGTTTTTTCTGCATATATTTTATCGATACCTAAGCTATCTGCAATTTTTTGGGTACGCTCTAAACTGTCGCCACTCAATAAAATGGTTTGTATATGCTTTGAATGCAGGTAACTGATCACTTCCTTTGCTTCGGACCTTATGTCATCTGCCATATCAAACCAACCAACCAGTTTTTCATTCTGTAATAAATAAGCGGTGTGAGACGGATCATCAGTAAGTGCTGAAGCAATTTTATAAGAACCCAACTGGTAAAAATTGCCGGATGCATCTTCCGCTTTCATACCCAGGCCTTTTATCTCTTCAATCTTTTTCCAGCTAACAGGATTGTTTATTTTCCAATCAGCTGTAATTGCTTTGGCAATAGAATGGTTGGAATATTTCTCCAGTGAAAAAACAAGCTGCTTAAATACATTTTCATCAAGTGAAGTTTGCCAGTTGCTCACACTCATTTGTCCTTTGGTGAGTGTGCCTGTTTTATCAAATACAACCGTGGTGATACTTTTAAACAGTTCCAGGCTTTTTGCATTGCGGAATAAGATGCCATTTTTGGCCGCCCGGCCAAGCCCGACCGCAATGGCTGCAGGTGTTGCAAGCCCCATGGCGCATGGGCAACTGATAACCAATACAGCAATACTTCTCATGAGTGAGTTGGTTCCGCTGATATCAAACCCGAAATAATTAATTAAAAAAGTAAGTATTGAAATACCCACCACCGCGGGAACAAAAATGGCACTTATCTTATCGGCCAGTTGCTGAATAGGTGGTTTTTCTCCCTGCGCCTGTTTTACCAATGTAAGTATATTGCTCAGCACCGTGTCTTTTCCTACAGCAGTTACCTGTGCTTTAACGGTGCCATCTGTCACCATGCTTCCACCGATCAGGGCATCTTTTTTTATTTTATGAACAGGTTTACTTTCGCCTGTTAACAAGGCCTCGTTCACGTGCACATCACCCCACAGGATCTTACAATCAATGGGAACCTGTTCTCCGGTTTTTATTAAGATAAGATCTCCCACATGCAGTGAGGTATTCTCAACGGGGAAGATCAGCTCTTTATGGTCCTCATCAAAAGCGATCATATTCGCCATCACTTTCTCATGGGCAGCCAGCTTGTTCAGTTCCTTTTGTGTTGATGCAACAGATCTATGTTCAATCCATTCGCCCAAAAATACCAGCGTGATAATGGTTGCAGTAGTTTCGTAAAAAACAAATTCCATACCCATGTTACCTATGCTGCCGATGAGGCTGTAGACAAAGGCTGCAGTGGCGCCAATGGCGATCAATACATTCATATTGGGAATACCATGACGCAGACTTTTTACAGCACTTACGCCAAAATACCCCATACCAACTAGGTAAACCGGAATACATATTGCCAGTTGTACCCATGGGTTCATGAGAAAATGAATATGCCATGGCAGCATGTGCAGCATTAATACCAATGTAAAAGGTAAACAGAAAAGGAAACGTTGTAAGTGATTCGAGAAAAATTTTGTTTGTGGTTTGTGGTAGATGGTTTGTGGTTCGTTGGTTACCTTATACCCCAGGTCCCCGATTCCTTTTGCAAGTTCTTCTTTTGTTTTGTTGCTGTTCAGTTCAAAGCTTACTTCCCCGCCAATGAAATTTACTTTTACATCCTTTAATCCTTCTTTTTCAAGATAACGGTTAATGGTCAATGCACAGTTGGTGCAGGTCATCCCTTCTACTTTCCAGTCAACTTTTTCCATAAAGCAAAATTATTCTTTGATATTGTGACCTGATTACTAATGAAGGAAAATATCTTTGCAACATGGAGGTAAATTTTTCACTCAACGATATCGATACGATTGCTAAAGAACTGATGGCCCAAACCGGCAAATACAAGGTGTTTGCTTTTCATGGCGATATGGGCGCAGGCAAAACCACGTTCATCAATGCCCTTTGCCGGGCTATGGAGGTAGAGGATATTGTGAGTAGCCCCACATTTTCTATCATCAACCAGTACAATACAAAAAAAGGGCAAACCGTTTATCATATGGATCTTTACCGTATCATTTACAATAAAGGGATGAACACTTCCCAGGCGCTTAATT
>JBJTMN010000239.1:0-3410 GCA_046070545.1 Ferruginibacter sp. | reverse complement strand
CAAAATATAGCCATCTAAGGTTTTGACACTTAAGCCGGGTTGCAGGAAGAGTTTTTCATGTACAACTTCCTGGTCTATTTTAACCGTTTCCCGGTTGGCCATGCGAATGTGTGAATCATTACCCCACTCACCGAATTTAATTTCTGTTGAGCCATAAAAGTTTTTATAACGCATGTTATATACCATTCGTTCATCTGTAAGATCAAGGTTTAAAATGGCCTGCTTAAGGTCCTCATCCAAAACTTCATCTGTGTCTATCATTAGTATCCAGTTGTGTTTAGCCAATTGCGAAGCCTTGTACCGGTTCCGGCCATAACCTTCCCATTCACCAGTCTCAATCCTGGCTCCGTATTTTTTAGCGATCTGTATAGAGTCATCATTACTGCCCGAATCGTACAACATCACCTCATTACCAATTCCCTGGACACTTTCAAACGTTTCCGAAAGCCGGGCAGATCCATTTTTGCAGATTATTACAACAGAAATATTCATAAAATGTATTTAAAATGAATCATTTGCCCAATGGTATCTGAAATGTAATGCCAACAATATCTTTACTCACATTTGCAGGAACCCCAAATCCTGTTTTCTGACTTCCTAACATTGCTTTTGCTTTATGTTTATACGCACTCGCCATGATCATAAATGGGATACTTACTACACCTGATACTGCGCCAGCAAGCGTTACAATACCAGCAGTATTTGAATTGGCATTATTTGTTGCATAATCACCATTTGCAAGCAGAAGACCTATCCCGGATAGAACAATTCCTCCTCCCAATGTTGACCAGCCAACAATGCGGTAGTTTTTACTTCTGCGGTTGTAAAAATCTGCATCTTTATCAGGCTTACCGTATGCCGGCAGTGGAAAAGCAACGGGTGTAACAGTACCTGCATTATTGAATGCAACATACTGGCTCAGCTCTTGTGCTTTTGATTCCTGGTTAATAAGGAAAATTACCCCCAGCATTAAAATTGACTTTTTCATAATGGTTGTTTTATTTGATTGATAAATTGTACGATCCAAAAGTATCCAGGTAAAGTACTTTTTCATAATTGATAAATAAAGTGGTTGATAGCTGATCAGGAATTGCTGCCGGATACTACCCGTTTGTGTAGTTTACCCGGATTTTTTTGCAAAAAATGCAAATGTATTATTGCAGATTAGTATGGAATGCAATAAATTGAGGGTGCGATTTGCATTTTTTACCAAAACTTTCTGAATGGGATCAACCAATTCTCAGCTGTTGTTTTTTCAGCATATCAAATCAATATTGCCCGATCATATTTCATTTGTTGATGAAATAGCAGCATTATTGGGGATCAGTAATGATAGTGCTTACCGCCGTATTCGTGGAGAAAAGCCCATCAGCATGGATGAAATGCATAAGCTTGCCAGCCATTTTAAAATTTCTATTGATCAGTTTCTGCATATCGAATCAGGCTCGTATATTTTTTCTGGTGAATTAGGCGCACCCGGCGAGCTTGTTTTTGAAAACTGGGTGACCAATGTATTGAGGCAGTTAAGTTTTGTAAATAGTTTTACACATAAGCACCTGTATTACCTTGCTAAAGATGTGCCTATTATGGACCAGTTTATGGTGCCGGACTTGCTGGCCTTTAAATCTTTTTTATGGCGTAGGTCAATTTTGCAATACGAGGATCTAAAGGGTAAGAAGTTTTCTTTAAAAGATGCCAGTGCAGATCACCTGGAAATGGGCAGAAAAATAGAAGCCGTTTATCTTAAAATTCCAACAACAGAAATATGGAATGTAGAAAGTATCAACAGCACCATCAGGCAGATTGAATTTTACAGGGAAGCCGATATGTTTGAAGATACTGAAGATGTAAAAAAGGTCTACGAGGCCCTGCTGACCCTTATCAATCATCTTGAGCATCAGTCGGAAACCGGTTTGAAGTTCAGGGTAGGAGAATCACCGGGGCCGGGCGCTGCGGCTTTTAACCTGTTCTGGAACGACCTGGTTACAGCCGATAATACATTGGTTATTGAACTCGATCTTAAAAAGATCACTTTTTTAAATCATAGTGTATTGCATTTTATTTCTACAACTGATGTTAAGTTCAACAGCTTTATACACGGCAATATGCAAAACCTTATTAAACGTTCTACCCAACTGAGCAGGGTGGGTGAAAAAGACAGGTATCGGTTCTTTAACAACCTGCGTGATAAAATTAAATTAAACGGAGGGCTTTAAGTATTTTTGGAGCATGAAACAGGATTTACTAAAACTGATCGAATGCCCCCGTGATGCCATGCAGGGCTGGCCGCATTTTATACCAACAGAAAAAAAGATTGAATACATCAATGCATTACTACAAGTTGGTTTTGATACCATCGACTTCGGAAGTTTTGTTTCTCCCAAAGCCATACCACAGATGGCCGATACGGCTGCCGTGTTGAAAGGTTTACAGCTTAATAACACCAAAAGCAAATTACTGGCCATCATAGCCAATGAAAGAGGAGCACAGGATGCGGTTGTTTTTGATGAAATTTCTTACCTGGGCTTTCCGTTCTCAGTGTCCGAAACATTTCAAAAACGCAATACCAATTCCACCATTGCGCAATCGTTGGGCAGGGTAGAAGAGATACAGAACCTTTGTATTAAAAATGCTAAGGAACTGGTGGTTTATATTTCTATGGGATTTGGAAACCCTTATGGTGATTTCTATAATGAAGAAATTGTTTTCGACTGGGTGAATAAACTGGTGGAGATGGATATCAATATCATTTCTCTGGCTGATACCGTTGGCCTGGCAACAAAAGAGCAGGTGTACCAGGTAACCAAACACCTGGTTGATGCCTTACCCGAAATTGAAATCGGGGTTCACCTGCATTCAACTCCCCTAAACTGGAAAGAAAAAGTAGATGCAGCCCTGCGGGCCGGGTGTAAACGTTTTGATGGGGCATTAAAGGGAATTGGTGGTTGCCCCATGGCCGATGATGAACTGGTGGGCAATATGGATACGGAACTGATGATCCCTTATTTTGAAGAGAAAAAAATGTTGAAAAATTTAAACTTTAATGCACTTGCGGAATGCAGCAAATTAGCTTCTGATATTTTTATTTAGCACGGATGCCACGAACAGGCACTAATAAAAAACATTCGTGTACATTCGTGTAATTAGTGGCAACAATATGGAATTTCGTCTTGAATTTACTCCCAGGCCTTTCGATACAAAGATCAATCATCAGCATAAATTGTTGCTGATCGGTTCCTGCTTTACTGAACAGATCGGTACGAAACTCAGTAATCATAAATTTTCGGTACTGGATAATCCCAATGGTATTTTATTTAACCCGGTAAGTATAAAAGAAGCGGTGGAGAATTATATCCACAATAAAGTGGTGACGGTTGATGACTTGTTTTTTTTAAATGAAGCCTATCACA
>JBJTMN010000238.1:0-16741 GCA_046070545.1 Ferruginibacter sp. | reverse complement strand
TCCATTATCCATTAATAAATTATCAATTAAAAAGGTGCATCCTCATCAAACTCTCCGTCATTCATCTTGCTGCCTTTTTGTATGTACAGTTTTGCACCATCACCGTCGTCGGTCTTAACCGGCTTCCAGCTGCCACCCGGCAAACCGGTAGCAAAATCACCACCGCCTTCTTCCTCAATAAATTTCTGGATATGCAGCAGGCCTTTCAGTTTCACGGTATCCAGGCTACCATTACGATGCTTGGCTATCTTCACATAAGTCTCGCCTTTGTTGCTTTCTCCCATTTCATTGCTGGTGATATCGTAATATTCGGGGCGGTACAGGAACATGACCATATCTGCATCCTGCTCAATGGCACCCGATTCACGAAGGTCACTCAGCTGTGGAATTTTTGCACCTTCTTTTCTTTTCTCTACCTCACGGCTTAACTGCGACAAGGCGATGATCGGTACCTGCAATTCTTTGGCAAGCCCTTTCAGATCTCTCGAAATACGGCTGATCTCCTGCTCCCTGTTACCATTGCGGTTTTCGCCGGCTCCACTCATCAGCTGTAAATAGTCGATGATGATCAGGCCAACATTGTGCTTGTTTTTTAAACGACGGCATTTTGCACGTAGTTCAAAAATATTCAGCGCTGCTGTATCGTCAATAAAAATGGGTGCTTTTGATAAACGTTCAATGCCGTTTTTATACAACTGCTTCATCTCATGTTCTTCCAGTTTACCACGGGCGATCTTCTCCAGCCATATTTCACTTTCGGCACTCAATATCCTTTGTACCAGCTGGGCACTACTCATCTCTAAACTAAAAAATCCTACAGCTGTTGGTTTGGTAGGATCTAAGGCTGCACTCCTGGCCAGGTTGAGCGCAAAGGCTGTTTTACCTACGGAAGGCCTTGCTGCCAGCACGATCAGATCGGTTGGCTGCCAGCCATAGGTAATTCTATCGAGCGATGGAAAGCCGGTAGGCACACCGGTAATATCTTCCTGCCTGTTGCGCATGTCTTCAATGCGCTGAATGGTTTTTACCAGCACCGTATCAATACTGTCGAAGTTTTTTCGCAGGTGATTGTTGGTGATCTCGAACAATTTCCCTTCAGCTTCATCCAGCATATCAAATACATCGGTACTGTCTTCGTATGCATCCCCAATGATCTCCCCGCTGATTCTTATTAACTCTCTCTGAATGAATTTTTGCAAAACGATCCTGCTATGCGCTTCAATATTGGCTGAAGAAACAACTGCATTGGTTAGTTTGGTAACATAATACGGGCCACCAACAATATCCAGTTCTTCCCTGAATTTCAGTTCTTCCACCACCGTCAGCAGATCGATAGGTAAACTTTTGATGGCCAGGCTTTGCATGGCTTTGTAAATACGCTGGTTGGCATCCACATAAAAGCATTCCGGCTTTAATATTTCTACCACGGTATCAAAAGCGCTTTTTTCAAGCATGATGGCACCTAATACCGCCTCTTCCAGTTCTTTTGCCTGGGGCGGAACCTTTCCAAACATCATGCTTCCAAGTTCAACAGGCGCTTTACGGCGCAGCTTTTTATCTTTATTAAAATTAGTAAGTTCCATATTCAAATTTCCTCGTTTGTTAGGGTTATTCTGTGCAGGGCGGCTAAGGTAAAGGCAAAAGAAGATTCAAACCCATTTCATTTTTATTCACACTGCAGCCAATATGTTTTTTACATAGGTTTTCCACAAGTTTGTCCACAGCAAAGATAGTTTATTCAGATTTCTAAAACATTATCCCCATTAGATTAACAATGCAAAATTCAATAAAATTGGCTTTCTGCTGCGTTTTATTAACAATTGAAAAATTAAAATTTTTCTTTTTTGCACCGTTTATTTCAAAAACCTGGTTGCAAAATCTAAAATCAATTACTAGCTTATGAGTCTTCCCTTTTAACTGCTTTAGCAGGCAAAAAACTATCTTTGCCCTTTCATATTAAAAAGTATTAAACGGATGATCATTAGTTATAACTGGCTTAGTGAATATTTACCCGAAACAATAGAACCGGAAAAATTAAGCAGGATCCTTACTGCTATTGGGCTTGAAGTGGAAAGCCTGCACAAATACGAAGCCATAAAAGGAGGCCTGCAGGGACTGGTGATCGGAGAAGTGATCTCCTGCGAAAAACATCCCGATGCGGATAAATTAAAACTCACGACAGTTAATATTGGTGCCGAAGAAAAACTGCAGATCGTATGTGGTGCAGCAAATGTTGCTGTTGGGCAAAAAGTAGTGGTGGCAACTATCGGCACAACCATTTACCCTTTTAACGGCGAACCCATGACCATGAAAAAGGCGAAGATACGTGGCGTGGAGAGCCAGGGAATGATCTGCGCCGAAGATGAAATTGGCCTGGGCGAAAGCCATGATGGCATTCTGGTACTTCCTGCAGATACAACAGTTGGCATTCCTGCTGCCGAATATTTTAAACTTGCTGATGACCATATTTTCGAGATCGGACTTACGCCCAACCGCAGTGATGCAATGAGCCACCTGGGCGTAGCCAGGGATGTATGTGCTTATTTATCGCACCATAACAAAAAAGAAACAGCTGTAAGATCTCCTTTCAAAAATAACTTTAAACCTGATAATCAGGGCCTGCAGATAGAAGTGGTAATTGAAAACAACGATGCCTGTCAGCGTTATGCAGGTGTAAGCATTGAGGGCGTTACCATTGCCGACAGCCCTGACTGGCTGCAGCAAAAATTAAAAAGCATCGGCCTAAGGCCCATCAACAATATTGTTGACATCACTAATTTTATTTTACACGAAACAGGCCAGCCCCTGCATGCATTTGATGCCAATGCCATCGCAGGTAAGAAAGTGATCATAAAAAACCTGCCGGAAGGAACTCCTTTTATTACGCTGGATGAAAAAGAAAGAAAATTATTTGCAGAAGACCTGATGATCTGTAATGCCGAAGCGCCCATGTGTATAGCAGGTGTGTATGGTGGCATGCACAGTGGTGTAACCACGGCCACAAAAAATATTTTCCTGGAAAGTGCCTGGTTCAATCCATCCAGCATCCGCAAAACATCCTTAAAACATGGACTGCGCACAGATGCCGCCACCCGGTTTGAAAAAGGGGTAGACATCAGTAACACGGTACATGTTTTAAAAAGAGCAGCACTTCTCATCAAAGAATTAGCTGGTGGTGAAATTGCAAGTGATATTATTGATGTATACCCATCGCCTAAAGAAAAAACAGAAGTAGCACTTAAATATCATTACCTGAAAAAATTGAGTGGCAAGAACTATCACGGTGATACGATAAAGAATATTTTACATAGTCTTGGTTTTGAACTGATAAAAGAAGGTGATGATGAAATGCGCTTTAAAGTTCCTTTCAGCAAGACCGATGTAAGCATTGGTGCTGATATTGTAGAGGAGATCATGCGTATTGATGGTTTGGATAATGTAGATATTCCGTCAGTAATAACCATTTCTCCTTCAGTGGAAACACTGGCACACGAAGCAGCCTACACCGAAAAAGTGGCTGAATACCTTGCCGGTTCGGGCTTTCAGGAAATTTTTACCAACTCTATAACCAACAGTGCTTACTACAGCGATGCTGTTTTAAGTAAAACGGTAAAGATGATCAACAACCTGAGTGAGGAATTAAATATCATGCGGCCCGCTATGATGGAAACAGGACTTACCTCCATTGCTTATAACCTCAACCGCAAAAACAACGACCTGAAGTTTTTTGAGTTTGGAAAAACATACAGTGTCAGCGAAGCAGGAAAATATACAGAAAACAATCATCTGACTATTTATATCACCGGCAGTAAAACTACCGATAGCTGGAAGGGTAAAGGAGAAAAGGCTGATTTCTATTTTATAAAAGCTGTGTTTGAAAAAATAATGGCTGTGTTGGGTTTACAGGCAGATGCTTATACCAATGCAGAGAACCCTGATCTTACAAGCGCTTTACAGGCAAACATAAAGAATGATAAAATTGCTGAAATGGGTTTGGTAAGCAATGCCAGACTGGAACGCTTTGATATCAAACAACCCGTTTTTTATGCCGACCTTAACTGGGACCGGCTGCTGAAACTGAATAAGAAAAACCGTATTCAGCATAAGGATGTAAGTAAGTACCCGGCCGTTAACCGCGACCTGGCCATTATTGTGGATAAAAGCCTTCCTTTTGAAGCAGTGCAGAAAGCCACTTCAGCAGCAAAAATTAATAAACTCACTTCAATCAGTTTGTTTGATATATTTGAGAGTGAAAAAATTGGCGCTGGCAAAAAATCAATGGCCATCAGTTTTACTTTTTTAGATGAAGAAAAAACTATGACTGATAAGGACATCGATGGCATGATGAACAAGATCATCGGGGCTTATGAAAAAGAATTGGGGGCTGAGATAAGAAAATAGGTTTTAATTCACTTCGTGAATAGTGTTAGCAACGAATTACACTAATTTTCACGAATGTGAATACAGTTGCCTTTCATTCGTATTCATTCGTGGCAAAAAAAAATGTTTCGAAGAAATAAATTTTATGACTTTGTGCCTTTGTAGGCAACATCATGAGCGACCTGGAGCAACATATCAAACGCATCAACGAAAAACTTCAGCAATTGCTGAAGAACTACCAGTTATTGCAAAAAGAGAATGCCCGGCAAAGCGAATTGATAACGCAGTTGAAAGCTGCAAAAGAAAAGGACAATGAGCAAATAACAACCCTGCATGAAAAAATATCCATTTTAAAAGCCGCAACCGGTAAAATGACCGAAGCTGATAAAAAGGAATTTGAGAAGAATATCAAACAGTACATTCGTGAAATTGATAAATGTATTGGAATATTGAGTGAATAAACCGGAATGCAGATTTTTATGATTGTGATGATTTTTTAAGATCAGATCATTATTTATCTTAATCATCATAAGAATCAGCGTTCAAATAAAATCATCATGGCAGAACTCATTCCCATAAATATCGTGATTGGCGATCGTACCTATCGCATCAAAACCACCCCCTCTGATGAGGAAGCCATACGCCGCACCCTTAAAACCATCAATGACAAGATCGTTGAGTTCAAGACCCAGTTTTCGGGTAAGGACATGCAGGATTATATTGCCATGGTCATGATCTGGTATGCCACCCAAACCAGCGCCGATAACAACCCCGCATTGGAAAAACAATTGACCGATGTGCTGCTGAAAATGGAGCAGCAGCTGGATAAGGTGAAATAACCATTTATTTAAAAAATCCTGTTTTTGGCCTTAAACTGCCATTGCTAAACCATAACATCCGTTTTCTCCAAACAAATTACTTATCTTCGTAGGCTAAACATCTCATTTAACTGATATGCGTAATGGGGAGTTATATATGATTTTGAACCGTTTAAAAACAGAAACAATCAATGGAACCGATAATACTATACATTATCATTGGCGCAGCTGCGCTGATATCGGGCATCATACTGGGTAAACTGGTATTTGCCAAAAACACCCAAAAACAAATAGCTGAGGCTGAGTTACAAGCTCAAAAGATCATCGCCGACGGGCAATTACAGGCCGAAAACCTAAAAAAAGAAAAGCTTTTAGAAGCCAAAGAGAAATTTGTGCAGCTAAAGGCCGATCACGAACGTGACGTGATGCAGCGCAACCAGAAACTGGTTGAAAGCGAAGCCCGTATCAAACAAAAAGAACAATCCCTCAATCAAAAAGACCAGAATCTTGATAAGCAGATCAAGGAAAATGAGGTTATTAAAGAAAATCTTAACAGGCAGACCGAAATTGTAAACATCAAGCGTACCGAACTGGAAAAACACCAGGAAGAGCATATACGCCGCCTTGAAAAAGTGGCCGGTTTAAGTGCCGAAGATGCCAAAGCCCAGTTAATTGAAAGCCTGAAACAGGAAGCCCACACCAAGGCACTGGTTTTACAGCAGGAAATCATTGAAGATGCCAAGTTAAAAGCTACCAAAGAAGCCCGTAAAATAGTTATACAAACCATACAGCGTACAGCTGCGGAAGCTGCCATTGAAAATGCCATTACGGTATTTAACCTGGAAAGTGATGAGATCAAAGGCTCGATCATTGGCCGCGAAGGACGTAATATACGTGCCATAGAAGCTGCTACCGGCGTAGATCTGATCGTGGATGATACCCCGGAAGCGATCGTACTTTCTTCTTTCGATCCGTTGCGCAGGGAAATTGCCCGTCTATCGCTGCAGCGCCTGGTTGCTGATGGTCGTATCCATCCGGCACGTATTGAGGAAGTGGTAGAAAAAACAAAAAAACAAATTGACGACCAGGTAATGGAAATTGGCGAGCGTACAGCCATGGAACTGGGCGTACATGGTCTGCATAAAGAATTGATCAGGATGGTTGGCCGTATGCGTTTCCGCTCATCTTACGGGCAAAACCTGTTGATGCATAGCCGCGAAACGGCTAATCTTTGTGCCATCATGGCGTCGGAACTGGGTATGAATGCGAAACTGGCCAAAAGAGCAGGACTGCTGCACGATATTGGCAAAGTGCCTGATGAGGAAACTGAATTAAGCCACGCATTACTGGGGGCTAAACTGGCCGAGAAATACGGTGAAAATCCTGCTGTAGTGAATGCCATAGGTGCTCACCATGATGAAATGGAAATGCAGTATGTGATCTCTCCCATCATACAAGCCTGCGATGCTATCAGTGGCGCAAGGCCTGGCGCAAGGCGTGAGATCATGCAACAATATATCCAGCGTATTAAAGACCTGGAAAACCTGGCTATGGCCTATACAGGGGTTGAAAAAGCGTATGCTATACAGGCCGGCCGTGAGTTAAGGGTAATTGTAGAGGCTGATAAGGTAACTGATGGCGACAGCGATAAACTGAGTTTTGAGATAGCGCAAAAGATACAAACCGAAATGACCTTCCCCGGGCAGATCAAAGTAACTGTGATCAGGGAAAAAAGGTCTGTAAACGTAGCCAGATAGCCGTTTTTGGTTTGTGGTTTATTGTTTTGGGTTGAGAAGCAGCCTTTCTATTTAAAGAATATTCCAAAATCCGGCAGCAAAACTGCCGGATTTTGTTTTTTATTTCCCTTTTACACTGTTTTTGAAAAATATTTTCTGTCTAAACTCAAAAAAACACAAAACTCAAAACACAAAACTCAAAACTTTCCCCTACCTTTGCCGTCCGTAAAAAAATCATACTAATATGAACGCAGTAGCATTTGTTCATGAACAACTGGACACAAAAGGAAAAGCAAAACTTCCAAATTTTAAAGCAGGTGATAATGTCACTGTTAACTATAAAATTGTAGAGGGCTCTAAAGAGCGTATTCAAAGCTTTAAAGGCGATGTAATTAAACGCCAGGGAACCGGCGCAACAGCCTCATTTACAGTACGTAAAATGAGTGATGGTGTAGGTGTTGAGCGTTTATTCCCGCTTTACTCGCCTAACATCGAAAGCGTTGTTTTACACAAAGTAGGTAACGTGAATCGTGCAAAACTGTACTACCTGCGTGACAGAAGCGGAAAAAGCGCCCGTATCAGTGAAAAAAGAAGGGCTGTTGCTAAAAACTAAGCAGTTATTACACTTAAATATTATAAAGAGCGGAAATTTTAAAATTTCCGCTCTTTTATTTTGCATATTTGCAAAATTGGTATTATTATTGCCGTTCGATAAGCAAATCCACCCATCCTTCGCAAAGACTTTACCACTGATTATTTTAAACTCTAAAAAAATTAAACCATGAGAAGGATCATTCTTTCACTTATTGTATTGTTTACCGTAGCTTTTTTTGTTTCATGCGCCCGGGGCATCACTGTTGAACAGGCTGCCAATGGTAAAGCCAGGTGTGGTAAAAACTACCTACGTTAATTTTTCATCATGTAAGATTGCTTAAAAGTACCGTTAATGAACGGTTAACCTTGTTATATTTAATAGCGTGGTTAGTCAATAATTGATTTATCTTTGCTTTCTAAATTTAAATTATGACTTTATCAATTTTAAACAACATCCTTTTACTTTCTATGCCGGGTGGCAGCGAATGGATTCTTATTATCATTGTTGTTTTACTGATGTTCGGTGGCAAAAAAATTCCCGAACTGATGAGAGGCGTAGGCCGTGGCATGCGTGAGTTCAACGACGCCAAGAATAATGTTAAGAGTGAGATTGAAGAGGGAAGGAAAGAAAAAGATACAGCTAATAAAACAACTTAAGCGGAGAATTTTTTCTCCCGTATTTCGGCTGAAGTGTACCCATTTTCCGGGAACACTTCAGCCGATTTTTATAAAGCCAACCAGTAATTTACCATGTTCACATTCAGTGATATAGACCAGTATCATCAGGATCTTACAGCAAATAATACCAGCTGTGCCGATGCTGTAGATTTTTACCTGCAGCAAATTGATGCCAATAAAAAGCTCAATGCATTTACTGAAGTATATACAGATGAAGCAAAACAGCGGGCAAAGATGCTGGATGAAAAACGAAAGAATGGCGATCCCCTTAAAAAGCTTCATGGTGTAGTAATTGCCATTAAAGATGTACTATGCTACAAAGGCCATACAGTTACTGCTTCGTCAAAAATACTGGAAGGCTTTTCCAGTTTATATACTGCTACTGCAGTTCAACGGCTGCTGGATGAAGATGCCATTATTATCGGCAACTGCAACTGCGACGAATTTGCCATGGGAAGCAGCAACGAAAATTCAGTTTATGGAAATGTTTTAAATGCACTCGATAATACCAAAGTGCCGGGTGGATCATCCGGCGGTAGTGCAGTAGCTGTACAGGCTGGTTTATGCATGGCAAGCCTGGGAAGCGATACCGGGGGGTCTGTAAGGCAACCTGCAGATTTCTGTGGTATCATCGGTCTGAAGCCCTCATATGGGCGCATTTCCCGTTATGGGCTCATTGCCTACGCGTCATCTTTTGACCAGGTGGGCATTTTTGCAAATTCCATCAGCGATACAGCTTTATTACTGGAGATCATGAGTGGACATGATGAGTATGATAGCACAGCGCTGGACCATGGACCATGGACCAGGAACAATGCTCCATCAGCAAAGAAATACAGGATCGCTTATTTTAAAGAAGCATTACATCACCCATCGCTGGATAAAGAAATACAGCATACTATTTTAAACCTCGTTGAAACCCTGCGATCAAACGGGCATACTGTAACTGAAATTGATTTTGACCTGCTGGATTATGTAGTACCTGCTTATTATGTACTCACTACAGCAGAAGCAAGCAGTAATTTAAACCGCTACGATGGTATCCGTTACGGATACCAGGCCAAAGGCAATATAAAAGATTTAACAGAGTTTTATAAGCTGACCAGGAGTGCCGGTTTTGGCAAAGAAGTGCAGCGCAGGATCATGCTGGGAACCTTTGTTTTAAGTAGTGGTTACTATGATGCATATTTCAGCAAGGCGCAGCAGGTAAGAAGGTTACTGGTTGACAGAACTGATGCCATATTCGTTGATTATGATGCAGTTATAATGCCAACAAGCCCGACAACTGCCTTTACAATAGGGGAAAAGAACACCGATCCGGTTGCCATGTACCTGGCAGATATATTTACGGTTTTTGCCAATTTAACCGGTATTCCGGGTATTTCCATACCATTGTTCAAACACAGTAATGGCATGCCTTTTGGCCTGCAGGTAATGACAAAAAAAACAGATGAACTAACTTTGCTGCAGCTGGCAGATCATCTTATAAACCAGCAACAGTTAAATTAGTATTTGAAGATGAAACAATTGGTATCCATACTTTTTTTACAGCTGCTTTTGCATACTGCACAGGCTGGCAACAGTATGGCCATACAACAGCCGCAGATCAATACAGATACAACTATTGTTGACGATAAGCAGGAAGATGAAGCCATTGAAGATGTGTTAAAGAAAAGGACTCCTCCACCCAAAGAAAAGGTGATCTATTTCAGCCAGGTTACCAAATATGGCTTTAAGAACTTATTCTCAAAATACAATTACAACCCATTATTACCCTACTCTTCCCAGGTAAACCCCAATGCCGAAAGTTATATGCAGGATTACCTGCAGGCACACTCCAAAAGCCTGTTGCAGATGAAGAACTGGGGCCAGCCCTATTTTAACCTGATTGATAATATCTTAAGCCAGTATGGTTTGCCCAGGGAATTAAAATATGTAGCTGTAATTGAAAGCAATTTAAAAACAGGTGCCACCAGCTGGGTTGGTGCTGCAGGCCCCTGGCAGTTTATGCCCGAAACAGCCAGGCAATATGGTTTGGTGGTAAACGGGTATATTGATGAAAGGCGTGACTACGTAAAAAGCACCCATGCAGCAGCAAGATATTTATTGAATTCCTATAAGGTGTATCACGATTGGCTGCTGGTATTGGCCAGCTATAATGGTGGTCTGGGCAATGTAAATAAGGCTATCAGAACGAGTGGCAGCAGGAATTTCTGGTCTTTACAATATTACCTGCCGGGAGAAAGCCGGAATTATGTGAAGAAATTCATAGCTACACATTATGTAATGGAAGGTGCAGGCGGTGTTACCACACAGGCAACAGGCGGATCTTTCAATCCCTCCATTCAAATGGGTGGAGGAGCAAACCCTTATGATATTAAACCAAACTTAAGTGACGAAGAAAAAGAATTTGCATCAACACAAACCATTTCAGGCAAATTCAATTCACTCGTTATCTCAAAAAACCTGTCGATGGATATTGCAACTTTTAACAGGTACAATCCCGACTTTGACAACATGATGAGCATCAACGGCAATTACGATCTGCGCCTGCCATCAGATAAAATGCAGCTGTTCATCGCCAACAAGTACGTTATACTAAATGAATGTGTACAGCTTTTACTGGGCGATAATCCTGAGCCTCCGGCAAATCAATCAACCACATACCCTTCTCCTAAAAGATCAAAAAGAAAAAGCAGTAAGTAATTACTCCAGTACTTTCATCATTGCCTTCACTTTTAAAAGGCTCTCTTCATATTCCAGTTCCGGTACACTGTTGTAGGTAATGCCACCGCCTGCCTGGAAGGAAAGATATTTATCTGCTTCATTATAAAATATGCTGCGGATCACTACATTAAAATCAAAGTCTCCCCCGGGCCTTACATAACCTATAGCGCCGGAGAAAAGGCCCCGCCTGGTCTGTTCATATTCCTCTATTAATTCCATTACCTTTTTTTTGGGCGCACCTGTCATAGATCCCATAGGAAATGTAGCTTTAATACAGTCGATCCAGTCCATGCCTTCTTCCAGTTGCCCGCTTACCGTGCTGATCATCTGGTGTACCTGCGGAAAGCTATACACGCCAAAAAGTTCATCAACCTTTACAGTGCCGGGTTTACAGATCCTGCTGATATCATTCCTTACCAGGTCAACCACCATTACATTTTCACTTTTTTCTTTGTCGCTTTCAATTAAATAGTTTCTGGCTTTTTCATCTGCTTCTTTATTGGTTACATACCTTCTACTCGTTCCTTTTATCGGTTGAGAAAGTATTTTATTCCCTTCCCTTTTTAAATAACGTTCAGGGCTGGCACACAAACAATACCGCTCATTCATTTTATACAACACAGAGAAAGGATTGGGAGAAAGTCCCGTGAGGCGGTTGTAAATGTATAATGGATTGATCGTTGCATTGTTTGCAAAAAACTCCTGGCAAAAATTTATTTCATAGCAATCGCCCCGCAAAATATGCTGCCGTAGTTTTTCAATGATGCTGATGTACTTTTCCTTTTCTATCTTATGCTTTACAACAATTGCAGCACCCTGATTTTCACTGATCGTGGCCGGGCAGTCTAGAATTTCATCATAAACAGATTGTGCTTGCCCTGTGTCATCATGTATGGTTACTTCTGTATTATTCAGTTCGATCACAATTTCAGGTACAAAAAAATGCAGATCGCTGAATCCAACGCCATCTGCATTGGCAGAATGTAATTGCTCTGTTTCATTCTTAAGATCATACCCCAGGTGCCCGAATAACCATTCTTGCCTGTTTGCTGCATAGAAGTTCCGCAAAGCATCAAAAGCTTTTCCGGCCTGCATTTCAATGTTGGTTTTTACACCAGCAGCCAGCAGGCACTCAAAACGCGGCTCATGGAAATTATAATGCTGATTATCCAGTAAACAAAAAATGCTGAACCGGTTTACCCAGTTCAGCATTTTTATTTTAAATATATTAAAGTCGTCAACAGGAAAAGAAATACATTTTTTCACGTGTCTATTTTACCCGTTGCTTAATACTGCATTAAAAATCATCATCATCATCAAAATCATCCCCATCATCTAAACCCAGGTCAAAATCATCATCCACTTTAAAATCATCATCATCATCTTTCCCTTTACCCGGCTTTTTAGTGGCAGCTTTCTTACCAACCGATTTAGGAATATCAAACTCATCAAAATCCGGATCCCAGTCATCATCTTCATCAGCTTTATCCCAGTCATCTTCCTTATCTAAATCATCATCGTCGTCATCATCGTCATCAACCTTTTTCTTTGTTGCAGATTTTTTCTTGGGTGCAGGCGAATCATCATCATCAAAGTCATCATCGTCATCGTCGTCATCCTTTGGTTTGGCAGCTTTTTTTTTGGCAGCCTTGATCACAGTTGCAAAACCTGCTGTAACTGTTGTTGTCATTGTGTCGTCAGATAATAAAGTCATAAGTCTTGTTCGATTAGTACTGTAAAATTTCCAAATCTGTTTTAAATAGCCAAATAAAATTCAACATTTTTTTATTTTTTTTAGGCAATAACCAACTGGTCTCTGCCGGGCCCGTTGCTGATATACTTTACCGGCACACCTAAAAATTTATTCAGGTAGTCAATATAGGTTTTCATCTCCGGCGGCAGCGCATCAAATTCACTGATTGATGAAATATCTTTTTTCCAGCCGGCAAATGATTGGTACACCGGTTCAATATCTACCTTATTCATTTGAAAAGGCACATAGTCGATTGCCTTACCATTAATTTTATAACTGTTGCAAACCTTCAGTTCATCCAGTTCATCCAGTATATCTGCCTTGGTCATAATGATCTGTGTAACCCCGTTTATCATGCAGGCAAACTGCAGGGCTACCAGGTCAATCCAGCCACAACGGCGTGGGCGGCCTGTAGTGCTTCCAAACTCGTTGCCGGTTTTACGCAGCTGCTCGCCTGTCTCATCCAGTAATTCTGTGGGAAAAGGACCACTGCCAACCCTGGTACAATATGCTTTTGAAATACCAAAAACCTCTTTGATCTTTTGCGGTGCTATACCCAATCCTGTACAGACACCAGCCGAGATGGTATTGCTGCTTGTTACAAATGGGAAAGTTCCAAAATCCACATCCAGCATGCTTCCCTGCGCACCTTCGGCCAGTACCTTATTACCTTTCTGTATTTTTTCGTTGATGAAATACTCCCCGTTCACAATTTTAAACTCACGCAAAAATTCCATGGCTTCAAAAAATTCTTCTTCCCAGGCATTGATATCTTCCTGGAAATTAAAATTATCCAGCAGGCGCTGGTGTTTCATACGGAGTTTAATGTAATCAGTAGTAAAACTTTTGTCTAACAAATTTCCAACCCGTAAACCATTACGGCCGGTTTTATCCATATAAGCAGGGCCAATCCCTTTTAATGTGCTGCCGATTTTCTCCTGCCCCTTACTTAATTCGCTGGCTTTATCCAATGCCCGGTGTGTGGGTAATATCAGGTGTGCTCTTTCGCTGATGAACAGGTTCTTTTTATAATCAACGCCAAACGCTGCCACATTCTCACATTCTTTTTTTAAAGTAATAGCATCTAATACCACGCCGTTACCGATCAGGTTCACCTTATCTTCATGAAAAATACCACTGGGTATCTGGTGCAATACAATTTTTTTCCCATCTACATACAAAGTATGCCCGGCATTGGGGCCGCCCTGGAAACGGGCAATTACATCATAATTTTTAGCAAAGTAATCTACAATTTTACCTTTGCCTTCATCGCCCCATTGCATACCCAGAATAACGTCTACCATTTTTTATGTAAGATTTAATATTTAATATTTAAATGCCGGCATATGTTTTCATGGCAACATCGCTCACTTGCAGAGCCTGCCAACATGCAGCTTTTATCTTTACGGATTTTGCAACCGTGTAAAAATAAAATGAAATAACACAACCACCTAAAATGAATTGGTTTTATTTAAAATTTAGGTACCAGAAAGGTTTTCAAATCTTTTATCCTTCTATGAAACTATTTCAGCACAGAAAAACTATTTTTACCCTATCAATGAAAATAACAGTTTCCTCCACATTTTTATTCCTTTTTTTCCTTGCCGGGTTAAACAAATTGAATGCACAGGTATGCACCGGATCGCTGGGCGATGCAGTAGTAAGTATTAATTTTGGCGCAGGCAGCGGTGTTGGCCCTGCCTTGCCGGCTTCACAGACAACTTATTCCTATACAGCAGGAGATTGCCCCAACGACGGCAGTTATACCATTATCAACAGTACCAACAATTGTTTCAGCGGCAGCTGGCATAATTTAACTGAAGACCATACACCCAATGATGTAAACGGTTACATGATGCTGGTAAACGCATCAATAACGCCGTCGGATTTTTATGTTGATACGATTAAAGCATTGTGTGCAAATACCACCTATGAGTTTACTGCCTGGGTAGTTAATGTATTAAAAACAAGCGCCTGCCAGCCAAACCCCACAAGGCCCAACCTGGTATTTACCATTGAAACAACCACGGGCACTGTGCTTGGCACCTATTCAACCGGAAACCTTATAGAAACCGGCAGCCCGGTCTGGACCCAATACGGACTTTTTTTTACTACACCACCCGGAACCCCAAATGTGGTGATCCGCATCAGAAACAATGGGCCCGGCGGCTGCGGAAACGACCTGGCACTGGATGATATTGCATTCAGACCCTGCGGGCCTAAAGTTGTGACATCCGTATTAAACACAACCATTACCAATGTGGATCTGTGCACCGGCAGCAGCAGCAACACTGTACTTACAAGCATTGTTAGCGGAGGTTATTCAAATCCGGCATTGCAATGGCAGTTAAGTGTTGATAATGGTGCAACCTGGACCGATATTGCAGGAGCCACCGGAAATAATTACACTTTTACTGCTACAGCAATTGGCGTTTATAAATATCGCCTTACAGTTGCTGAAGCCGGCAATATTGCAAATATCAATTGCAGGGTTGCATCCAATATTACAACCATTACCATACACGATCTGCCGGTAATTACTGCTGGCAGTAACAGTCCTGTTTGCGAAGATAAATCCGTGAACTTAACTGCTGCCGGCGGTGCTACTTACAACTGGACCGGACCTGCAGGTTATACTGCCAATGTACAAAACCCGGTTTTTACTGCATCCAACAACAGCGCAGGAAATTATATAGTTACTGTAAAAGATCAGTTTGGTTGTGTTAATACTGCCTCAACAATGGTAAGTATTTTACAAAAACCCATAATGGATGTTTTTCCTAAATCAGCTTCCTTTTGTACTGGTGATTCTGTTTTATTAACAGCCACAGGCGGTATCAGTTATTTATGGACACCGGCTGCGGGCTTAACGAACCCTGCTGTTGCATCTACCTATGCAAAACCTGCAACCAGCATTACTTACAACGTTACTGCTACCGGTGCCAATGCCTGCACCAGTTCAATGGATGTTAAGATAACTGTCTTTAAAAAGCCTGTTGTACGGGCAGGAGATGATATCGCTTTGATAAACGGGCAATCTGCTGTAATAAATGCTGTACTGGATACAACCAATGTAAATTTTTTCTGGACGCCGGTTGATTTCCTGGATAACCCTGCAGTAGTAAGGCCCTTAACAACTCCCAACCGGGATATTACCTATACTTTACATGCAGTATCAGGTTTAGGTTGCGGCACAGCAACGGATACGGTATTGATAAAAGTGTACAACGATCTATATATACCCAATGCTTTTACACCCGATGGCAACGGTAAAAATGACAGGTGGGAAATTAAAGCGTTGGCAGCATATCCACTGGCAAAAGTATTTGTGTTTAACCGGCTTGGTGAACTGGTGTTTGCATCAAATGGTGCCACCGATTACTGGGATGGAACCTACAAAGGCAAAAAAGCTGCCGCCGGTGCTTATGTGTATATGATCGATCTGAAAAATAATTCGCCGGTCATTAAAGGGCAGGTATTGCTTGTAAGATAATTTTGATTAAGCCACCTTCAACATACTGAGTTTACTACTGCTGAATTTGCGCTGGGCATATTCCAGGGTAACTTCAAACTCTTTTAATTTTTGAGAAGGTAATTCATACATGGCATCGGTAAGTATACTTTCGCAGATGCTGCGCAGGCCACGGGCACCCAGCTTGTATTCCAACGCCTTGGTAATCATAAAATCAAAAACTGCAGGCTCAAATTTCAGTTCTATACCTTCTATTTCAAATAAACGGGTGAACTGTTTTATCAGCGCATTTTTGGGTTCGGTTAAAATGCTGCGTAAGGTTGCCGCATCCAAAGGATTGAGGTAAGTAACTACCGGCAAACGGCCAAGTAATTCAGGTATTAGTCCAAAATGTTTCAGGTCAACTGCATTTACAAAATGTAACAGGTTATCCTGCTGGTATTCCTGCAGTTCTTTATTTACATTTTGTAAATGCCGTTGACCTGAAACATTTTGGACTGATACCTGAATTACTTGGCCGTTTGCCGGTAGTTACTTACCTCAATCCTTTGGATGCGGCAACCTTACGCAGCATTTTAACCGA
>JBJTMN010000237.1:0-4234 GCA_046070545.1 Ferruginibacter sp. | reverse complement strand
TTACTGCCAGGCAGGAAGCGGTTAAAAAAGCATTTAAGGGTGAGGTTAAGGTGGAGGAAAAGAAAATACCAGATAATCCTTTTCAGGCAAAGCTGAAGGAGCTGAAAAAAAATTTTAAAGACTAGGACACATCTTCGATGTGAAGAATTGGAACGCAGATGACGCTGATTTGGCAGATTAGCGCAGATTTTTTCTGCGTTGCAGAAAATTTGGATTGAACCGGTTGTGTTTTTTTATTACTCTTATGATGCCTAATTTCATAAAATGGCAGTTACCAATCCGCACATAAAAAAATTACTCACCTGTATTGAACTTGAGGAGCAGGAGCAGGTTCTGCGTTATAGTTTAGATCAGCAGCATACGCTGAAAAGCTTAAAGGCAGAAGGTCTGGCATTGCATCCCATTACAGTTACCCGCAAAAATTTTGGCTACGCCGATTATCCCGAGATCAGTTTTAAACTTAGTTTCCCGGTAGAAATAAATTTATTTAAAGATGGTGCTGCTATTGAATGCTTTTGCACCGGTGAAGAACCAGTGAAAGGCGTGCTGCTGAATCTAGACGGCAGGAGCGGTGAGTTTCGGCTGTTTGCGCCGGATTTTCCGGATTGGATCGAAGATAAGAATGTTGGCATTAAACTGGCGCCCGATCAACGTACCACTTCCATCATGAAAACAACGCTTAATAACCTGGAAGCGAATAAAGAGCTGTACAGGTTGTTCCAGGAAATTCATGGTACTGCACCGGTAAGACAGCAGCAGTTAGAAAGGGAAGAACAACCGGTACTCTTTGTAAATAAAAATTTAAACCCAAGCCAGCAGGCTGCTGTGAAGGCGATGGTTGTCAATAATGAAATGCTGATCATTCACGGCCCGCCCGGTACAGGTAAGACAACTACCCTGATTGAAGGAATATTGCAATTAATACATCAGGGAGAAAAAATTATTGTAACAGCGCCCAGTAATACCGCGGTTGATAATATTGCGAAGGGGCTAATTGAAAAGAACGTTGCTGTTTTACGGGTTGGTAACAGTAGTAAAACCGATGCAGTTGTGTTTGCACATACACCCGAGGGCAAGCTGGCAAACAGCCGGGAGCAAAAAGAAATAAAGCAGTTAAAGATACGGGCAGAAGAATTCAGGAAGATGGCTTTGAAATATAAGCGCAGCTTTGGCAGGGAAGAAAGAGAGCAACGCAATTTGTTATTTAAAGAAGTTAAGGATATTCGTCTGCAAATAAAGAAACTGCAGGCATACAATGAGGAGAAATTATTTGAACAGGCCGATGTGATATTGGGCACACCTATCGGTTTGTATGATGCAGACCTGCGTCACCTGAAATTCAACTGCCTGGTAATGGATGAGGCCGGCCAGTGTATTGAACCGCTTGCCTGGTGTGTATTTCCGCTGGCTCAGAAATATATATTAGCGGGAGATCACCTGCAGCTACCTCCAACAGTATTAAGTACCGATGCTGCGCAACTTGGTTTCAATACTTCCATCCTGGAGACTGCTGTTAAAACAATGCAGCCCGTATTTTTATTGAACACTCAATATCGGATGCGGCAGCCCATTGCTGGTTTTAGCAGCCTGTATTTTTATGAAGGTAAGCTGATGACGGATGAAAAGTTGTTAAGTGCTGCCCGGCATTTGACTTTTATTGATACCGCAGGTAGTGGCTTTAATGAAGAACATGGGCAGGATGGAACAAGTCTTAAAAATGAAGGAGAACTGCAGATAGTAAATAAAATAATAGAAACTGAAAATATAGTACCGGAACAAACTGCTTTTATTTCTCCTTATGCCGGGCAGGTTGCTGCCGCAAAAGAATCACTTCCAAAGCAAATGCGCATCAGTACGATTGATAGTTTCCAGGGACAGGAACAACACACCGTTATTGTATCTTTGGTAAGAAGTAATGATGAGGGTATCATCGGATTTTTGAAAGACTACCGGCGTATGAATGTAGCACTCACCAGGGCGAAGGAGCAATTATTTGTAATAGGAGATAGTGCCACACTGGGCAATGATGCTTTCTTTATAGCTTTTTTAAAATATGTTGAAGAGTTTGGGACTTACAGAACGGTGTGGGAATGGGAATTGTAATAAATCTTTGTAAAATCTGATGTAACAAAGTCCCAAAACAAACTTTTTTTCATCAGAGACGAGGATGAGTAAAACAAAATCAAATCAATTTTGTTTAACCGTATATTATGACATTAAGTAGTTAATTTAGAAAAAATATAAAGAACAAATGCCAACAACAAAAATTACAGTAAACAGCAACGGTTCAATAAAGGTAGAAGGCGATTTTGAGATCGTAGATAAGAATGGTGGAGTTTATAATCTTCAGGGCAGAGAAATAATTTCAATCTGTCGTTGCGGTTTATCTCAAAACAAACCCTTTTGCGATGGTGCTCATAAAGGACATTTTGAACATGAGGCGGTGGCTTTCGACCTTCCTCCCAAAAAAACTATTTAGTTTTTTTGTTCAGCTTCGATCTTCTTTTCAATCCTCCTGTCGGGGATAAACCAGATTGCCGCTACAATTACATACAGGGCAAAACCAACCCATGGATGAATGAAGACAGAAGCGATGATACCGGCAATGTATAGCACAACGGAAATAATTCCCTTCTGATCTTTTCCCAGAGCCTTTGCCAACGTTGAATTTTTTCCATGAATACTGGTTAAGCAATGTGCCAGTATATAATAGGCCACGCCGGACATCATCATGATAAATCCATACAAAATTACCGGCCATTTGCTGAAATGGTTTTCGCCCATCCAGGCTGTTGCAAACGGTACCAGTGAAAGCCAGAATAGCAGATGGATATTTGACCAAAGCACTGCGCCACTTACCTTAGTTACAACATGCATCAAATGATGGTGATTGTTCCAGTAAATTCCAATGTACATGAAGCTGAGTACATAGCTCATGAATATAGGTAGTAAAGGCTCCAGGTCTTCCGGCATATCGCCGTGAGGTACTTTTATTTCCAACACCATGATGGTGATGATAATTGCAAGAACCCCATCGCTGAAAGCTTCTAATCTTCCTTTGCCCATAATTGCATTCGTTTAATTGCAATATAATGCAAAGCTGTGAAAGGTGAGTTGTGAGATCTGAGTTGGCAGCAAGTAAATATTCGCTTTAGTAACATTTCGGCTTCGTTCAGGATAAACTGCCAATGAAGATGCACAGTGATTTGTAGCTGGCTTACAAAATTATAAAAAACAGCGCAGCTATTTAGTCTTCCTTTTCTATATGCTTCTTTTCGGTATCTGGTTGTTTCCCTCTTTTATAAATGATGAGGCCATTCAAAAAGTTGCGTAGCAACTGATCCCCGGCTTCTACAAATCCGGGATGATCTTCATTTCTGAACAGATCGCCCAAGGCGCCTTTGGTAATATCAAAGTCAGCCAGTTTCAGTATTTCAATAATATCATCATTACGTAAAGAAAGTGCAACCCGTAGTTTTTTAAGTATATCGTTATTGCTCAGCATATTTTGTATTATCAGGTTAAAAAAAATCCTCCCCACAATGCAGGAAGGATTTTTTTATAAGGTTGTATTATAAATATTAATAACCGCCTCTGTTGTAGCCGCCGTCACGGTTTCCACCGCCGCCGTAACCACCACCGCCACGGTTTCCACCGCCGCCGTAGCTACCGCCACCGCTTTTCTTATAGCCACCGCCACCGCCGCCGAAGCTGCGTTTTGGACGATCGCCTTCAGCACGTGGCTGAGATTCGTTAACGATCAACTTGCGGCCCTGAACTTCAACTTCGTTTAATGCAGCGATTGCAGCTTTGGCAGCTTCATCGTCTTCCATTTCAACAAAACCAAAACCTTTGCTACGGCCATTCATTTTGTCTTTCAAAATTTTAGCACTTGTTACAGTACCATGCTCTGTGAAGAGATTCATTAAATCGTCATCAGTCATAGACCAACTAAGATTTCCTACGTAAATGTTCATTGTAAAACTTTTTTTAAATAAAAATGATAATGACTTAGTTGTTACAATGCACTGAATCGGACTTCAAAAAAGCTACTTCAGTCAATAGCGAAAAACTAAAACCATTAATTAACAAAGTAAAGATAGGTTTTTCCTTATAAAATAGCCAGTTAACGGTTAAAATAATTGTATCATACTATTAAAACGGGTATTTACTTAAAATTCAACCAGTTAAGTGCTTATTTTATTTGTTTTTGATTAATAATAATTGCTTATCT
>JBJTMN010000236.1:0-5491 GCA_046070545.1 Ferruginibacter sp. | reverse complement strand
GTCCAGTTGGTAAGTTGGCGGAGCTTCTTTAATCAAGGTTCCATCCCTGTCGATAAATAATACTTTTTTCACGGTTGATATTTTTTTAAGACTGATAATAATTGTTCATTTTCTCCAGGTGTTCCGATGCTGATGCGCAGGCAGTCCTCACAACCAGGTTCTTTACTCCTGTTGCGAACCACGATTTCATTAGCTGCCAGATACTGGTAAAGTGCATCTGCATCTTCTACTTTAAGCAAAACAAAATTGGCATCGCTGGGATAAACAGTCTGCACATAGGAAAACCCTTTGAGAGCATTTGTTAAAACTGCTTTTTGTTCAACAGTTTCCCTGATCCATTCATTTACATGATCCGTATGTTTTAAAGCTTCCCATGCTGCCTGCTGTGAAGCTTCATTGATATTATAGGGTGGCTTTACTTTGTTGAACAGGCCGATGATATCCAGCGATGCATAGCAAAGACCCAACCGCAAAGCCGCAAGGCCCCAGGCTTTTGACAGGGTTTGCATCACAACCAGGTTGGGATATCCGGTCAATTCCTGAATAAAAGATCTTTGTTTAGAATAGTTGATATAAGCTTCATCAATAATGACGATTCCCGGAAAATTATTCAGCAATATTTCCACATCTGCCCGGTTCATGTTATTGCCTGTTGGGTTATTGGGCGAACAGATGAACAGCAATTTGCTGTTTTCATCCGTTGCATGCATGATGCCTTCAACATCTAACTGAAATTCTTCTGTAAGATTTACTTTCCTTGTTTCCACATCGTTTATAGCAGCGTTAACGGCATACATTCCATAGGTAGGCGGACAAATGATAACATTATCTTTTCCCGGATTGCAAAAGATGCGGTAAGCAAGGTCGATGATCTCATCGCTTCCGTTGCCAATGCAGATATTTTCGGCAGGTACACCTTTTATTCTTGCCACCTGAAATTTCAACTCCCATTGCAACGGATCCGGATACCGGTTATACTGTCCCGACCCTGCTGAATTTACAGGGACCGGAGAACCATAAGCATTTTCATTAGCATCTAAAAAAACCGATGCCTTGCCGGTAAACTCATGCCGGGCAGATGAATATGGTTTTAAGTTCCTTATATTTTCCCTTACCAGTTTTTGCAAATTAAATTCCATCGTTCTTGTTTATTTCTTTTAACCTGATGCTGACAGCATTTTTGTGTGCATCCAAACCTTCAGCAGCGGCCATCGTTTCAACTGCATTACCCAGGTTTTTTATTCCTCCTTTGCTTATTTGCTGAAACGTAATTTTCTTAATAAAACTATCCAGTGAAACACCACTGTAAGCTTTTGCATAACCATTAGTGGGCAAGGTATGATTGGTACCTGAAGCATAGTCACCTGCACTTTCCGGTGTATAATGTCCCAGGAAAACACTTCCGGCATTGACTACATGATCTGCCAGTGACTCTGCGTTATCGGTTGCTATGATCAAATGTTCGGGTGCATATTCATTGAGCAGTTCAAATGCAGCAAGCTGGTCTTTCATAACTACTGCAAGACTGTTATCCAATGCCTGCAGGGCAATTGATCTGCGGGGAAGCAGTATAACCTGCTTCTCTATTTCAAGTTTTACTTTTTCAATAACTGCAACCGATGAAGCGATCAGTACAACCTGGCTGTCGGCTCCATGTTCTGCCTGGCTCAAAAGATCAGCTGCAACGAAAGCAGGATTGCTGGTCTCATCTGCATACACCGCCAGTTCACTGGGGCCTGCAGGCATATCAATGGCAATACCTGCTGCATGTACAAGTTGTTTGGCACAGGTTACATATTGATTGCCGGGGCCGAATATTTTATTGACTGCAGGAACCGTTGCAGTACCATAGGCCATGGCCGCAATAGCCTGTACACCGCCTATCTTATATATTTTTTTAAGTCCGATCAATTGTGCTACATATAATATCACCGGGCTTATATTACCTTTTTTATCAGGAGGCGTACAAACAATAATTTCTTTGCATCCTGCCATTACTGCAGGAATACCAAGCATCAGCAGGGTAGAAAATAAGGGAGCTGTACCTCCCGGAATATAGAGCCCTGCTTTTTCAATTGCAACAGATCTTCTCCAACAAAAAACACCTGTTGTAGTTTCTGTTTTCGTTATTTCTTCCTTTTGGGAATTGTGAAATACCCTGATGTTTGTTGCTGCCAGCTCAATAGCGGCCTTCAGATCATCATCCACCTGGGCTATTGCTATATTGATCTCTGCTTCACTTACAATAAGATCATGTAGTGCTGCTCCGTCAAATAAAGCGGTAAATTTTTTAACAGCATGATCACCATTACACTTTACCTCTTCCAAAATAGCAGATACCTTTGATTCTAATTCTTTGTAATCAATTGCAGGCCGTTGCAGTATCTGAAGCCATTTTTCTTTTTCCGGATCTGTATATACTTTCATTGGGCGGGGTTTTATATAATCATTTTTTCAATCGGCAATACCAGTATACCCTGGGCACCATACGCTTTTAATTTTTCTATCACCTCCCAAAAATCATTCTCATTCACCACGCTTTGTACACTGCTCCAGCCATTTTCTGCCAGGGGCACCACTGTCGGGCTTTTCATGCCCGGCAATAAGCTGAAAATATTCTGCAGTTGTGAATTGGGTGCATTCAGCATGATGTATTTATTGTTCCTGGCTGTTTTAACAGACTTCATACGCATTACCAGCTTATCAAGCAGGGCTGCATTTTCAGCTGATAAATTTTTATTAGCTGCCAATACAGCTTCAGATTGCAGGATCACTTCCACTTCCTTAAGTCCGTTGGTAAACAAGGTGCTGCCACTGCTTACCAGGTCGCAGATAGCATCTGCCAAACCAATGCCAGGTGCAATTTCTACGGAGCCGCTGATCTCATGTATCTCTGCATTTATCTTATTTTCCTGCAGGTAATGCTGCAGGATTCCGGAGTAGGATGTGGCAATTTTCATTCCACCAAGATCATTAACAGAAGTATAAGACCTTGATTTAGGCACTGCAATACTTAACCTGCATTTACCAAACCCCAGGCGATAGACCAGGTTAATATCCTTTGCTTTCTCCAGCAAAACGTTTTCACCTACAATGCCAATATCCGCAACACTGTCATACACATACTGCGGGATATCATCATCGCGTAAAAAATAAACTTCCAGCGGAAAATTTTCAGCTACGGTCTTTAACTGTTTTTGCCCGTTATTCAGTTGAATACCGCATTCTTTCATCAGTTTAACTGATTCTTCATATAATCTTCCTGATTTTTGAACAGCAATTTTTAACATAGTTACCTGGGTTTGGTGCAATAAAAAAGGGCTTACTTTCCAGTAAGCCCTTTAGAGAATATGTTCAGTTACACATACGTCAACATAGCTTACCTGCTGGTAAAATATGATGATGATGTATGTTTATAATTTGTTTCATTGTTTACACAAAGTAAAGACTGATGAGTTGTTCTACCAAATAAAATTTAAGTTGACTGAGTATTTCATCTTAAAATTTCTTTATGATTTAACAAAATACCTGCTTACTTAACCCGGTCGAACTGCTCCTGTGCGCCGGACTCACGCTCTCTTGCTTTATAACTGGTTTTCCCAAATTTACAGGTAAGCTGCAGGCGAATGGCACGACTCTCCCATTTACGCAGGTAATCGTAATGCACGTTACCAAAATCAACCGTTTGCTTCCAGCGTTGTGTGTTAAATATGTCAGTAGCTGATAAACGTATACCCAGCTTATCTTTTAATATTGACTTTGATACGCCTGCATCCACACTCCCCAGCCAGGCAGTTTTTGTCATCGCATTACGGGTAGCAATACTGCCCCAACTGCTCAATTGTATCTTCCATTTTTTGGGTAATGCAAAACTTTGACTGGCATACCAACCCATACCCCAGGCTTCGTTATCAAGACTTCCCTGCGGAATAGAGCCGCTGAATTGTTTGTAATGCGGACTCAGGTTTATATAACTATCCCACCATTTGGTTACGGGCATTCCAAGACTTATATTCAGGTACAGGCGGTTTTCCTGTCCCACATTATATTGTGTGGCCGATGTTATTTCGCCATATAAGGTACTAACCTGCTGAATAGAATTATTGGTAACACTATAACCTAAACCCAGGTTTAAAGCGCCACGATAAGAATAAGATAATTCAACGCTATTACTGAACTCCGGTAACAGGTAAGGATTGCATCTTTCTTTACTGTAGTTATCATAAATATATTCAAATGGGTTCAGGTCGTGATAATCGGGCCGGTTAATCCTTCTGCTATATGAAAAGCCAAAGCTGTTTTTCTCATTCATACTATAACGTACAAAAGCCGTAGGAAAAATATTGAGATAAGCTGTATCAGGATAACTAAGCGTTGTATTCCGAAGATCAATACTTTTTCCTTTAATAATGGTTTGCTCTGCTCTGAAACCAATTTGAAATTCCCATTTTTTTATTTTTTTAGTAAGGCTTGCATATGCTGCATACTGTGTTTCGGTATAATCAAACCTGTTTGTTCTTCCCGTATCCGCTTTAAACTGGTTCACATTCCAGGTAAAAGCATCCAGGTCGTTGGCAGTTTGCACGGTATTCCATTTAAATCCTGCTTCCAGTTTTGTATTCCACTTTTTTATTTGTTTGGCAACATCTGTTTTAATGCTATAGATATTGATGCCGGTGAAAACCGTTTGATCATTGGCTGTATAACCATACTTTACAAGCTGAGCATTCAGCAGATCAGTAGTAACATAACCGCTGGTATTTTTTTTGAACCGGGCATAATCTGCATCAATATTCCATTCATTCCCCAGCGTGTCTTCATATTTATAATTCAGGTTAATACTAAACTGGTGGGTGCTTTCTTTATTGTCGTTCAGGGTATTTAGCGACGAATCGGTAATGCTATTTGTTTTTATCAAAGTAATGCCGGGGGTGTACAAACGGCTACTGTGCTCATTTCCTTTGATCAAAAATCCAAATGTATTTTTTTTATTCAGATAAAGATCAGCACCGGCTTTGTAGTCTGCATTCGTTGAAGAGTCCTGGTCAACTGTCGTATTTTCAAAAGTCTTCTCCGCTCCGTTGCTGGTTACAAAACGATTGATAGCACCATGGGTATTCTGCCTCCATTTGCGGGTTGAGGCGTTGGCAAACCAGTTCCATTTGCCTTTGCGGTGATTGATATTGCCGGAGAAATTGATATTGGAATGAATGCTTTGTGAGTACGCTGTACTAAGGCTTCCATTTGTACCTTTCGCCGTATTTTTCTTCAACCTGATGTTGATGATACCTGCATTGCCCTGTGCATCATATTTTGCAGAAGGGTTCATAATGATCTCTATTTTATCAACTGCGGAGCCCGGGGTTGATTTAAGATAATTGGCCAGGTCCTTTGCACTCAATTGTGTGGGTCTTCCATCAATTAAAACATTTACCCCGGTCTTACCTGCCATATTGATGTTCTCGTCATTGGTGATGGAAACACCCGGAGC
>JBJTMN010000235.1:0-2655 GCA_046070545.1 Ferruginibacter sp. | reverse complement strand
GTTAAAAAAGATTTTTTGGCAACCGGGTCTATCAGGATGCTGATCTCTACTGAATCCTGCAACTGGTTCAGTTTCTGCAGGGCACTATCTTCCCCGTTTAAAGTTTCGTTTACCAGCCGGGTAACGTTTTTTCGGATGGCTGCTGTAGCGTTGGCAGGAATGATGATGCCTACCAGGAACTTTCCTTCGCCCACGGCTTTCATAGCCCCTTCTGCCGTAGCGGGCTTTCCGTCAATACTGTCGTTAAAATCGCAGAGCGGGTTATTGCGCAGGCCTGCTTCTATCTGTATGCCCAGGCTATCTTTATCATTGTTTACAAATACAAAGGGAATCCCTTTTTCATTCATGGTTTTAAAAGCCGAGTCCTGTATCAGGGTCATCACAAAGATCAGTACCATCGGCATCACAAACAGGATAGAAAGGCCTACCTTATCCCGAACGAGGAGCAGCATTTCTTTTTTTATGGTGGCCAATAGTTTTATCAGCATCAGTCTCTCAGTTTACGGTTTGTCAGGTTTAAGAAAACTTGTTCCAGGTTGGCAGCGCCTGTGTTTTTTTGTATCAGTTCAGCCGGGGTGCCTTCCGTTAATATTTTTCCATTATCAATGATAGAAACCCGGGTACAAAAATGTTCTGCCTCTTCCATGTGGTGCGATGTGTAAATGATGGTGGTACCCGAATCGTTTATTTCCTTCAGGTGTTTAATGATCACATTGCGGCTTTGCACATCCACGCCCACGGTTGGTTCATCTAAAAATAAAATTTTAGGATCGTGCAGTATGCCGGCTATCAGGTTTACCCTTCGTTTCATCCCCCCGGAATAGGTTGATACCCGCCTTTTGGATGCATCCAGCAAGCCCAGCTTTTCAAGCCAGGTCTCTATCTTATCTTTAAGCTCTTTTCCATGTAAGCCATACATGCTGCCATAGAATTCCAGGTTTTCGCGGGCCGATAAGGTTGGGTACAGGGCCAGGTCCTGTGGTACAATGCCAATGATATTTTTAATGAAGGAAAGGTCTGCCTGCAGATCCCGGCCATCCACCAGCACTTTGCCGCTGGTAGGCGGAAACAGGCCGCAAAGGATAGAAATGGTAGTTGTTTTACCGGCACCATTAGGGCCCAGCAATCCGAAAATCTCGTTGCGGTTGATGGAAAATGATATACCATTCACTGCCGGCTCTGTGGCATTTTTAAAAGTCTTGGTAAGATCTTTTATTTGTATGATTACCGGGTCAGTCATTTTTTTATAGCGCTCAAAACCTCATGCACCGTAAAACTTACGTACAACCGAAGGTATAATAGCAATTAGTTATGTTTCAAAAATTACGGGCAAATTTAGTCTAAAATAGCCGCTCCGGCCCTAAATTTTAGTTAATGAGGCCGGTTGTAATTTTTGCCGATAACAGGCATAGCGGTATGCTGGGGCCGGGGTGTACGCTACCCCCGCAGAAGTACAGGTTTTTAATATCTTTCGAAAAATTGGCGTGGCGTAAAAATGCCGCAAACTTGTTGTTGCTGCTGTTGCCGTAAATAGCACCAAAGGCACTGGAAGTACGGCTTTCAATAACCCGGGGATCAAAGACCATTTCACTTTCTATCAAGGGCCTGATATCGGTCTTTAATATCCGGTTCACTTTATTGATCATATTTTCACGGGCTTCGTTAATGAAGGCATCCCAATCCTGGCCCTGGTTGTTGGGTACATTTATAAAGGCGAACCAGTTCTCGCAACCGGGAGGCGCATCCGTGGGAGTATGCTTGCTGGTGATGTTTACATATATAGTAGGATCGTGGTACATGGCTTTTTTGCTGAAGATGGTATCAAACTCTTCCTCATAGTTTTCGGCATACAGGATATTATGAAGGCCCAGTTCTTTGAATTCCTTTTTTATGCCCCAGTAAAAAATGATGCCCGAGCTGGATTTGGGCTGGTCAAGCGTTTTGGCCGGCCTTTTAACATGGGGCATTAATTTTTTATAGCTGTTGTATACATCCATATTGCTGATCACCACATCAAAAGCTTCTGTACCATTATCTGTTCGTACACCGGTTGCTGTTTTGTTTTCGATCAGTATCTCCCTTACCGGTGTTGAGAATTTGAATTGTACACCAATATCTTTTGCCAGTTTTACCAGCGCATGGGTAATACCCACCATACCACCTTCGGGATAATAAGCCCCTTTTACAATTTCTACATGGGCTATCACATTCAGCGTGGCAGGCGATAAGTAAGGACTGGAGCCATTATAGGTAGCATAGCGGTTGAATATCTGTACCAGCCTGCTGTCTTTGAACGATTTTGAATTGGCGCCGTTCATGGTATCAAAGGCGCCTATCTTTCCAAAATTTAAAATGCCCCTAAAAACCGGCAGGTAAAGAAATTCTTCAGCTTGTGTAAGGAGTTTTTTAGAAAAACCTCGTCGGTGAGGTTGTAGATGGTTTCTGTTCTGTTCAGGTATTTCAGGATATCTTCTTTTGAATCGGTGCCCCGGGCCGCCATCTGTTCGGCAAATTTTTCCTTGCCATGATAAGATTCCAGGGTAGTGCCATCCTCAAAAAAATATTTATAAACCGGATCCAGCTGGGTGTAGTGGAAATGTTCTGCCGGGTTTTTGCCCGATAGCTCAAACAGTTCGTTCACATACTGGGGCATGG
>JBJTMN010000234.1:0-2373 GCA_046070545.1 Ferruginibacter sp. | reverse complement strand
AGGGCCCCTTCATTTCTGTATTGATGCATCTGGGAGAAAACTTTGATAAACCCTTCCTGTAACATGTCTTCGGCATCCTCACGGTTTTTTGCAAAACGGTAGCACACACCCAACATTCTTGGGCTAAAACGGTTATACAATGCCTCTTGTGCAGTGGCATTATTCCGTAGGCATCCGCTAAGCATAAGCTCTTCCGTCATATATGTGCTTGATTTCCCTATAAATATAGACAAATTACTGCTAAGTAATGCTGCATGTACGTTAAAAAACATACCGGCAATTTGCCTGGATGTTTTTTAGTCGAATTGACATTAAATAGTTGATTATCAGCTCACTTAGTAAATTTTTTAAGAATAATTCCAGAATGAAATTAGATAATCCTGTTCTCAGGTTTAATTATTTCGAATTATAATTTTTATAAACGACCAGGGGGGTGTTGCTGAACGGGTTATTGATGATTGAAGCGTCAACATTAAATACCTGTTTTAATAATCCTTCATGCAATATCTCATTTGGCCTTCCATGTGCAATTAATCCGCCTTCTTTTAAAAAAAACAATTTATCTGCATATTGTATGGCAAGATTGATATCGTGCATAACTGCAATTAATATAGTGTGTTCATCTGCAAATTCCCGGGCAATCTGCAAAAACTCCTGCTGGTAATTAATATCCAGGCTAGTAAGCGGCTCGTCTAAAAATAAATAGCGGTACCCCGCAGCTGGCTTTTCCCATACCTGGGCCAGCACTCTTGCATACTGCACCCGTTGTTTTTCGCCACCGCTCAGCGTTAAATAATTTCTTTCACAGAAAGCAGTTAAATTCATCCGTTCCATCACCTGGCTGCAGATGTCAATATCTTTTTTGTTGGGGTTGAATGTAAAATGGGGGTAACGCCCCATCATCACGACTTCCTCCACCATCAACGGAAAACTTAACTCTGGTTGCTGGCTCATTACTGCACGGTGCTTTGCCAGCTCTTCTTTTTTTATCTGTACTAATTTTTCATCATCATAAAAAACAGACCCGGTGTATTTATTTATTTCTCCACTGAAAATTTTCAGAAAGGTTGATTTACCGGATCCGTTCGGCCCCAGTATCATATTAAAATCGCCGGGGTGAAACTGAGCACTGATGCCATTCAGGATCGGTTTTTTTCCAATTGAGTAATGTATGTTTTCTGTCTTAAGCATTGTAACCTCCTTTTTCGTTCACCACATTAAAACGTTTAAGCAGCAAAATAAACACAGGAGCTCCAACCAGTGAAGTGATGATGCCGATCGGTATTTCGGCCGGGGCTAATACCAGTCTTGCACACATATCTGCCAGTACCAGTAATAAAGCCCCCAGGATCATAGAAGCCGGCAGAAGTTTTTTATTGTCGCTGCCAATCAATAAGCGCAATACATGTGGCACTATCAATCCCATAAAACTTATAACCCCAACAAAAGCAGTAGCAACAGATACCATGGCCGTATTCAGCAGCATGATCCTTCTTTTTAACTTATCCGCATCTACGCCCAGGTAACCGGCTTCTTCTTCACCCAGCAATAAAGTGTTTAATTGTTTGGAATAACGCAACGCAAACATGAAGATGATAGTTGAAACGCTGCCAACAATAAAAACCTGCTGCCAGGATGAGCCGGAAAAAGTTCCCAGGTTCCAGAATGTGATGCTTCTTGCCTGCGGATCACGGGCAATATAGCTCATGAAACCGGTACCACTTAAGCATACAGCATTGATGGCTATTCCAATAAGCAATAAAGACATGATAGAAACCCGTTTTGCATTTTTTGCCAATACATAAACAACATAGGTAGCCAGTAAAGAGCAGGCAAACGCAGCAACAGGTACCAGCAAGGGACCCATAAAACTTTTAAAAACCGGGCTAAAAAACGGCGCCATTACAAATACAATGGATGCTCCCAAGGCAGCGCCGGCACTGGTTCCGGTAAGTCCGGGCTCTACAATGGGGTTGCGGAACAACCCCTGCATCAATACACCACTTACGGCAAGTATAGCACCCGTAATAGCACATAATAAAACCCGGGGCAATCTTAATTGTATAAAAACCCCTTCGTAAATATTGGCCGGATCTTTACCCTGGAAAAAGTGTTTTAAGGAAGAAAACATTTCTGAAGGTAAAATAGATACAGCACCAAATGCAATAGCACAAAGCAATACTGCAATCAACAGTACAAGTAAAACCGGAAAGAAGTATTTATTTTTTTTCAGCACTGGCGGTTGAATGAAGCAGGTTAATTAATTTGATAACATTATCGCCGGTACGTGGCCCAAAATAAATAAGATCATGTTCTTCAAAACGAACAATGTGTTTGTTCTTGCCGGCATTGGTCAAAGATACGCCGGGTACA
>JBJTMN010000233.1:0-6479 GCA_046070545.1 Ferruginibacter sp. | reverse complement strand
AAAACCCATTTCCCCGGTCTGCTTTACCTTTTGACCTACCTGTAAATAATTTACTATACGTTTTGCCAAAGCGCCGGCGATCTGTTTAACCAAAATCTCGGTATTTCCTTTTCTGATAACTACCGAATGGCGTTCATTATCGGTAGATGATTTGGGATGCCAGGCTACCAGGTATTTACCTTTATGGTATTGATTGTACACTACATCGCCATCAATGGGGTTGCGGTTTACGTGCACATTGGCAGGACTCATAAAAATAGAAACCTGCAATCTCCTGTCTTTAAAATACTCAACATCCGTGGTCTCTTCAATGACCACCACTTTACCATCAGCAGGTGCTACAATTAAGTTGTCGCCAACGGTAAGCACGCGGTTTGGCACCCTGAAAAAGGATACCAGGAATAACAATACGCCCAGTGTGAGAAAAAAGATGACCGCACAAAGCCACATGAAAGAAGCGCTTAAAAAATAGAATACTGCCAGGTTAATTGCTCCAAAGATCAATGTGCCGATGGCAATGCTTTTATATCCTTCCCGGTGAATCGTCATGCTGCTTAATTTAGGCTGCAAATATAAAGAGTTTGGAGTTAGAAGTCAGAGGTTCAGGATCAATACCTGGTTGTTCCGAATTTATCCCATTGTTTGTTTGCAAAATCAAGCAGCGGTTTGGCTGCTTTGGTGAAAGAACCATCAACTTTTTTATCGCCCCCCTCCTTATTGCCGTTATACTCAATGATGGTGCTTCCACGGATGGCGTATTTGTTAGTGCCTTCATACATGATGAGCTTTTTTTCATCAGGACTTACATCGCCTTTGCAACTGAGTTTGTATAAAAAGCAAACTTCACCAATATTGTTGCTATCATTATCTGTAACAGTAAATGAGCCGGGCAAAAATTCGCAGGTAGCATCCACCTCACAGTCATCGACCCTGTCTTTTACTTCCCATTCTTTTTGCCAGGCACCGCCGCTCTGCACAAAGCAATAGGCATAGATTGCGCCGCTTTGCAGTCCTTTGTTATTCATTTTTACAGGAATGGTTGTAAATAAAACCCTGTGTTCAGAAACTGCATCCCGCCAGCTTAGCCCATCTACTAAGGTACCTTTGATGCTATCTTCATAAAAATGTTCGTTTTTATCAAATGACAGTACTGTAAATGCAGGTGTACCCAATACTGGTTCTTCCTGCTGAAGCGTCGTTGATGTGCTGTCTTTTTTATTTTGATCAGTTTTTACGTTTTGCTGATTGTTACACGCAAATAAAATAAGGGATAAAAAAACTACCGGGCAATGTTTCATATCTGCATGTTTTATGTGGGAATTAAACAAACAAGTGAATGTACAGCCATACAAAGGGTACTGCAACCAGCAGGGAATCAAACCGGTCTAAAAAACCACCATGGCCCGGCATAAAGCTGCCGCTGTCTTTTACATCGGCCATGCGTTTTATTTTGCTTTCGAGCAGATCGCCGAGTGTACCAAAGATGGCGCAGAGAAAAGCTATTATAAACCAATTTGCAGATGAATTACTTGTTACATAATTCCCAAGTAATCCAATTGCTATTACACAGAGAATAATTCCTCCTAATGTACCTTCAATTGTTTTTTTGGGAGAAATTTTTGACAAAGGCGTTTTGCCTATTAAAGAGCCGACGAGATAAGCCATTGTATCATTAATCCAAATTGAAAAAATAATTCCACAAGGAATTATATATCCAAAATCAGCAAAAAGCAAATCCCCTTTATAAACCATTCCGTATCGCCTTAACTCAATCAACATCAAAACCGGCATTGTTATGTATATCAACCCCAAAAAACAATAACCCAAATACTTCTCTGCATAAATCTTCTTCATCAGTTTTACAAACTCGTACCATGCCCCAAAATGTATTACGCTGAATAAGATCAAAAAACTCCAAAAATTCCATAGCAACCCCGCAAGCATTACTATCACAAAAAGCAACGCCGTTAAGGCTCTTGTTTTAAATGTCTTGATGTTTAATGCCAAGGTTTAACCGTTTTTATGTTCAGTAAAAGAATGTAAAGCTTCACTGTGCTCCAGCAGGTTCTGCTCTTCAAAGGCAACCTGGGTACGGTTCTTTGCAGAGAATTTTTCAAAAAGTATGAACAAGCCAACAGTAAAGCCCAGGCCAATTACTGCGCCCCACCAGGGCAGGTTGGGATCCAGTTTATCTACTTCGATCTTTTGTGCATGCCGGGATATCCAGAACAGCTGGATGACAGCAACCGTATTATTTAAAAAGTGGGCAATGATGTTGACCCATAAATTTTTACTGCGTTGATACATCAGTCCAAGTACAAACCCCAATACAGCCCTGCTTAAAAAAAGAAATACCGACATATGGATGAAACTGAACAGCAGTGATGTTGCCAGAACGGCCAGCAGTGGTTTTTTCCACCAGCGCTCCAGCAGGTTTTGTACAGCGCCCCTGAAAAATATCTCTTCAAACAATGCCGGAAAAAATGCCATGATAACAATGGCCATAAAAAATTCGCCCCAGCTTTTTAAGTTACTGAGTGCCATTACCTGCTCGGAATATGCATCTTCCATACGCAAGCCCAATGCATAGATCGATGGAAAATTAGCCAGCAGGTTTTTACTGAGTTCCTCCATCGGATTGGCAACAATATTGGCTAAAAAAATAAGGAAGAAGCCCAGGATGATCTGGCCTGCATTGATATGCTTGTTAAAACCCAGCCAGAATTTATTTTTTCCATGGCAAATTCGCATGTAAGCATATGCAGGCATAAATAACAATAAAAAAGTTCCCAAAACCTGTGCAATTCTTGAATAGGTGATGTTTTCCGGTTTCAATAATGCTTTTATCATGGCATCACCCATTTTATCCATGGGTAATCCGGCAGGAACAAGCTGGTAAGCTATCGCTAATTGCAAAATTCCTGCAAGAATGAATCCTGCACCAGTAAATACCAGTAAAATACCCAGTTGCCCCCACCCGTTCATACCTTTTACGCTCCTGTATTCCATAGCTATGCTGATTAGTTGTAAATTTGCCGTCGCAATATACAATGACTAAAAGGTTTAAAAAATAAAATGCCCCATATAGGCCCCATACAATTACCCGAATTCCCGCTTTTGCTGGCTCCCATGGAGGATGTGAGCGACCCGCCATTCCGTGCCGTTTGTAAGGACCATGGCGCCGATCTGATGTATACAGAGTTCATCAGCAGCGAAGGTTTGATACGGGACGCTATTAAAAGCCGCCAAAAGCTTGACATTTTTGATTATGAAAAGCCCGTTGGAATACAAATATTTGGCGGTGATGAAGAAAGCCTGTCACTGGCTGCAAAAATTGTAGATGTTACCAATCCCGATCTGCTGGATATAAATTTTGGCTGCCCGGTAAAAAAAGTGGCCCTCAAAGGTGCCGGTGCCGGTGTATTGAAAGATATTGACCTGATGGTACGGCTTACCAGTGCGGTGGTAAAATCAACCTCGCTGCCGGTTACCGTAAAAACAAGGCTGGGCTGGGATGAGAACACCAAGAATATTGAAGAAGTTGCCGAGCGCCTGCAGGATGTGGGCATAAAGGCACTGGCTATACACGGCCGCACCCGTACACAGATGTACAAGGGCCAGGCCGATTGGGAACTGATCGGCAAAGTGAAAAACAATCCGAGGATCACCATGCCTATTTTTGGCAATGGCGATATCGACAGTCCGGAAAAAGCACTGGAGTACAAAAATAAATATGGTATTGATGGCATCATGATCGGCCGTGCAGCCATCGGCTATCCCTGGATGTTTAACGAGATCAAACATTTCTTAAAAACAGGTGAACATTTACCATCACCTTCAATTGAAGACCGGGTGGCCGTTTGCAAAAAGCACCTGCATAAATCCTTTGAATGGAAGGGCCCCAAGGTGGGCATTTTTGAAATGCGCAGGCATTACACCAATTATTTAAAAGGATTACCGGGCATCAAAGACTACCGCTTAAAATTAGTTACGCTGGAAACTGTGGAAGAAATAGATGCAGTGCTGGATGAGATCCAGATCAAATATGCCGGTTACCAGTTCCAGAAAACACCGATCGAGCTGATCAATTATCATGAAAAATGCCCGATATAGTTACAACCAGTAATCTTTCATCAATTCTGTACTCCATCCAGGTTGTTTAATTACTGATACCGGTAAAAACTCTTTCATTACCGGCTTAATATCCAGTATGGGTGTACCATCTACAGCATCCAGATACTTTACCCATATCGTATTGCCTTCTCTCTTTATTAATTCAACAATGGTTAACCCAATTGCATTGGGCCTGTCTTTTTTGCGCTGGGCAAAAATGCCTACTGGCGGCCAGTTTTTATTTCCACGCGGATGACCGTTGAAAACGATTTTCGATTTATCCAATTTATCAAAATGAAAAATAATCTCAAGATGTGAGAACTCATCAATACCATTAAATGCATCTGCCGGTATACCGGGCAGTAATTCAATCTCACTGATCACAGTTCCCCAAAAATCATCTGACAAGTCTTTTCTGCTGTTTTTTACAATGGCTACCGGGCTAAAAGATATAGACATGCTTATTTATTATTGACAATTTCCTCCAGGTGATTGTAATAAATTTTCCCTCTTTTCTCTGCAAAATAATCTGCTCCCAGCATCATGATGGCCTGCAGGGCTAATGCTGCACCAAAGCCATACCAGAATGATCTTTCAGGATTTGATCTGAATAGAAAAACCAATACAACTCCTGCGATGATAAAGGCAATTTCCACCCATCGGTAAATAACAAAATTCTTCATTACCGTTTTCATGCGTGGTTGTTCTGTTTGTTTAACATAGTTGGCCGGCTCCATGCCAATGTTGTAGGCAATACCGGCTTTTTGTTTGTCGGTACGGCTGTACACCGTGTAACCAACAACAACCTGTACTAAACCAATGGCCAGCAGGGGAATAGCAGCCCCTTTAAAAAAATTTGGATTACTTTTTATGAAGAACCAAAATACCACAGCCAGCAGTACTGCTGCAATTCCCACGATCAAAAACAGCAGGCTTTCCTGCTTTTCGGCAATAAAGTATTTGTAAATAAAACTGAAGTCCCTTTGCTCAAACATAAAATTGCTTTACAGGTTTAATGCGGTTTTTACTTCTGCACCCATTGGCTCAATGGTAGATCCGAAGAAATGGGTGAGCCTGCCTTGCTCATTCACTATAAACTTACAAAAATTCCAGGTAGGTTGTTCGTTGTTCCATCCGTTTTTGGCTGAATCGGTGAGCCATTGAAATACTGTATTCTGACTGGCCCCTTTAATTACACTGCTTTTCTTCATTAATGGAAAACTAACGCCAAAATTCTTCCTGCAAAAGGTAGCGATTTCCTCATCACTGCCCTTTTCCTGTTCTTTAAAATCATTGGCAGGGAAGCCGATCACCACCAGCTTATCTTTATACAACTCACTTAGTTTTTGCAGGTCATCATACTGGCCTGTATATCCACAGTCGGATGCTGTGTTCACCAGCATTACTTTTTTACCTTTCAGTTTTTCAAAATCGAATGCTGTACCATCAATGGCCGTATCTTTTAAAGAGTAAAAAGAAACTGCCGGTGTTGATCTTTGATTGGAAAGATTTTTGGTGTTCAGATCTTTCTTTCCTGCAAACCACATCCACATGGGGTAAACTGCTTTTAAAAATTTTTGCCTGGTTGTCATATTAATTGAATTTCTGTTTACAATTTCTACATAGCTCCAGAAGCCAATCACCAGTAAAAATATTACAAGGAGGGCTTTCTTTATACGGTTGGATATTTTCCTTTTTTTCAAGAACTGCTTATTTAATGATCATTTTAAACAATCCCATTTTCCCTTTAAAAGGCGGATATTTTATCGCCGGGTCAAACCAGGTAGGCGTTTTCATTACTGCTTTTTTATGACTGAAGGTTTCAAAAGAATACCGGCCATGGTATTGTCCGCTTCCGCTAAAACCCCTGCCACCAAAGGGCAGGTTGTGATTGGTTAAATGCCAGCTTGCATTGTTCACACAACCACCGCCAAATGCTACACTATTCAGCCAGTCATTTTCTTTTGCCGTGCTGGATGTGAATACATAAAAGGCCAGCGGGTTTTTGTTTTGTGCAATGATTTGCAGTGCTTCTGCTTTAGTATTAAAAGCAATGACAGGTAAAATGGGGCCGAATATTTCATCCTTCATTATATCGGCATGTATACTAACCTCTGAAATAACAGTTGGTGCAATAAAAAGTTTATCCCTGTCAGTTCTGCCACCGCAAATAATTTTTCCCTGCGGCAAATACTTTACCAGCCGGTCAAATTGTTTATGGTTGATGATCTTTCCATAATTATCGCTGTCTTCGGGCTTATCTCCAAAAAACTTATGAATAATATTTTTAAGCGCTGATAAAAGTTCTTCTTTTTTACTTTCATGAACCAATACATAATCTGGTGCCACACACATTTGCCCGGCAT
>JBJTMN010000232.1:0-3852 GCA_046070545.1 Ferruginibacter sp. | reverse complement strand
CGTAAACTTTACCTGGCACAGGTTCCCAAAGATTACCACCAGCTGAGTACGGTTATTAAGCTGGTTATGCTGGCAGGTCTATTGTCGATGATCTTTTTTAAAATTTATTCCTAGACTCTATCCCGATGATGCAAAAAATCATTTTAGCCTCTCAATCGCCCAGGCGTAAACAATTACTGGAATGGGCCGAAGTGCCATTTGAAATAATCGTTAAAGAAACAGATGAGTCTTATCCTGCTGATCTTTCCATTGAAGAGACAGCAATACATATTGCCCGTAATAAAGCACTGGCAGTAAAAGACGGTGTTCAGGAACCTGTCCCCATTCTTGCAGCAGATACCATCGTTGTTTTGGAAGGCCGCATTATTGGTAAACCAAAAGACCGTGAAGATGCTATTAATATTCTTTCTTCGCTTTCAGGCAAAGAACATAAAGTAATTACAGGCGTAGTTATTTTAAACAATATCAATGAAGTAGCTTTTGCCGAAACAACCAACGTACAATTTCATGAACTGACCCCGGCGCAGATCGAGTTTTATGTAGACAATTACAAGCCTTATGATAAGGCTGGCGCTTATGCCATTCAGGAATGGATCGGCGTGGTAGGCATAGAAACCATCAACGGCGATTTTTACAACGTAATGGGCTTGCCGGTTAGCAGGGTAGTGCGGGCTTTGAAGAATTTGTAATATTTAATATTCTTTGTATATTGTTTGCAGTAAAGCGTCAACCCTATGACCGAAAGACTACTGCAGTACATTTGGCAATTCCAGTACTTTAACCGCAGCAACCTGGTAACTGAAGAAGGCGAACAGTTACAGATCATGCATCCCGGAAACATGAACTACAACCAGGGGCCCGATTTTACAGATGCCAAAGTAAAGATCAATGATACCATTTGGGCCGGTAGCATTGAGATACATGTCAATACATCACATTGGCAAAATCATAAGCACAGCAGCGATAAGAATTATAAGAATGTGATACTGCATGTGGTATGGCAACATGATATCAATTTAAACCTTCCCTGTTCAACTTTGATATTAGAAGATAGAGTACCCAAGCTGCTGCTGAATAAGTATGACGAACTGATGAACGCCCACACCTTTATTGCATGCCAGGAGCATATTCAGCAGGTAAACAGTCTTACCTGGCAAAACTGGAAAGAGCGCCTGCTTGTTGAAAGACTCGAGAAAAGAACAGGGCTCATCCTGGACCAGCTACAGAAAAATAACCATCACTGGGAAGAAACATTCTGGTGCCTGCTGGCAAAGAATTTTGGTATAACACTGAACAGTATTGCTTTTGAAAGGATAGCCCGCTCTGTACCGGTCAATATACTTGCTAAACATAAGGACCAGATACATCAGCTGGAAGCTTTGTTGTTTGGCCAGGCCGGGTTATTGGATGAAGTTTTTGCAGAAGACTATCCGGTATTATTGCAGAAAGAATACCGGTTCTTACAAAAGAAATACAACCTCCGGAAGATAGAAGGGTCACTGATCTTTTTAAGGATGCGGCCTTCTAATTTTCCTACGGTAAGGCTTGCCCAGCTGGCCATGTTGGTGCATAACAGCCTGCACCTTTTCTCAAAGATCAAAGAGGCGAATGATGTAAAAGCCATAAAGCAATTATTACAGGTAACAGCCAACGATTACTGGCATTATCATTATATATTTGATGAAACTTCGGCTTTTAAAAAGAAAAAACTGGGAGAGCAAATGACTGATAATATTCTCATCAATACAGTAGTACCTATACTGTTTGCTTATGGGCATTATCACCAGGAAAACAGGTACAAAGACAAAGCCATTCAATGGCTTGAAGATATCAGGGCAGAAAAGAACAGCATTACCAAAGGTTTTGAAATATTACAGGTTGAGAACAAGACCGCCTTTGACTCCCAGGCATTGATACAGCTTAAGAATGAATATTGCAATAAAAAGCGTTGCCTGGATTGCAGTGTGGGAAACAAACTGATAAGGAACCAATGATTGTGTTTCAGGCCTGTGGCCTGAAAGTTTTTCCACAGAAGTACAGAACCACAGAAAGATGCAGGAAAGAGAGGCAATACTTTAAAGCCAACTGCAGATTTCTCTTAATTCTATAATAAGCCAAATGCCTGCGGGTGGATTTACCATAGATACTCGATCCTGACATCCAGGTCGGGATGCAGGCTTTTTGCAACCGGGCAATTATCGCCTACTCTTTGCAGGATGATGCGGTCTTTTTCTTCCAGTTGTAAAGAACCCGGAAAGCTAAGGGTTACATCAATTCTGCCAATCCTGCGGGGATCACTCAGCATGTGTTTGGTAACTGCAATGCCGGTTCCGGCAAGTTCAATGCCCATATCATTTGCTTTTAAGGCCATGGTAGTTACCACGCAGGTTGCCAATGCCACACAAAGTGTATCTGTAGGGCTAAAGCGCTCGCCCTTTCCACGGTTATCGGTTGGGGCATCGGTTTCAATTACAGTGCCACTTTGCAAATGTGTACATTCACATCTTAAATGCCCTTTATAAACAATCGATGCAGTCATTTGTTAAAATTTTAAATAAGTACATATTTATAGGTTCAAATGCAGCGGTTCTTAGTGCAAATGTATCATCTTTAGTCAGTAGATAGTATTTTTGCATAAATTTACGTTAGTAAAAAAATTACATGAAGCGATTATTGATCCTCTCATCATTGTTTGTACTTTCTTTTGCAGCTTTGGGCCAGCAAAACAAAAAATCAACCGGTAAATCCCGGAAGGAATTGAAGCGGGAAAAACTGAATGCACAAATAAAAGCTGAGGAAGAAGGCGTTATTGCATTCAAAAAGCATTTTGCATTTGGCATCAAACTGATCTCAGACGGATATGGTATATTCTTTGAAAAAGGGTATTCCAAATCACCCAAAAAAGCCACGCTTTTTCAGCTTGAAATTGCAGAGCGTAAACACCAGAAGGAAGAAAAGCAAAGCAATCCAAACCCGGGCGTGTCCAGTTCTCCGATCATTTATAGTAAGGTCAATTTCTTTTATCCGGTTAAGCTGGGTGTACAAAAGCAGTTTTTATTGGGGAACAAGAGTAATAAGAACGGTGTAAGTATTACCGGGAATATCGGGGGAGGTTTAAGCCTGGGTTTATTAAGGCCATACGAAGTAGAGGTTGATAAGAACGGACAGCGGACATTTGTAAGATATGATTCGGAAGACAGCCTGCTTTTCAGAAACGGGCCATACTATGGCGGGCCGGGCTTTAGTAAAGGCTGGAACCACCTGAAATTTACACCGGGGCTATATGCTAAATCAGGTTTGCGTTTTGATTATGGCCGATATAATGACCTGGTAGCAGCCATTGAAGTAGGTCTTGCGGCAGAATTCTATACCAAAAAGATACCCCAGATGTTGGATAATAAACAAAAGCAATTATTCTTTTCGGCTTACTTTACCGTTATGTTTGGCAAAAGAAAATAAGACCGGAAACCCTTTTAAAATTTAGAATTTCACTTCATGACAGAATTGCCCGTAATTGACGGAATAATAGAACAGAAGCCACAAAAACCCAACTGGCTAAGGGTTAAATTACCGATCGGAGAAGAATACCGTCATGTTCGTAACCTGGTTGATACGCATAAACTTCATACGATCTGCGAAAGCGGTAATTGTCCCAATATGGGCGAGTGCTGGGGCGAAGGCACCGCAACTTTTATGATATTGGGAAATATCTGCACACGCAGCTGCGGGTTTTGCAATGTAGCTACCGGGCGTCCCCTGGAAGTTGATTGGGATGAACCACAAAGAGTGGCCGAAGCGATCAACCTGATGAAAGTTAAACATGCTGTGATCACTTCTGTGGACAGGGATGAA
>JBJTMN010000231.1:0-6770 GCA_046070545.1 Ferruginibacter sp. | reverse complement strand
CCTGAAAACACATCAGAATTTACAGATTCTTCAGGTTCTGTAATTGTAATGGCAGGACCTACCTGTTCATTAACAGATTCGGCCAAATAGACAGCTTTTTCTTTGGCTGCTTTTACAGCCATGATTTTAAGCTGCTTGCGGTATTCTACAATTTTACTATGAGAGGTCCTTGTAATTCTGAAATTGTTAGTCGCTTCGTCATCAAGTTTGTTGACTAAATCATCAATAAGCTTAGTACTGCTGAATTTTAATTGATAACTAATTGAAGCTAATAAGTCAGGATCTTTTTTTCTGCGCTTCCAGATATTTGCCATGTTGTAGCCATCAAATGCAACTACAGAAATATTACTATCGGCAATACCGATCATTTTACAATTAGCTAAGAAATCAGCCTTGATTTTATCGATATCAGTTTTTTCTTCACCCTTCTTTTTATATTCACGTAAATCTACCTCCACATATATCTCATCCGGTATTACTTCCATAGCGGCACTTCCGGTTACTGAAATTGTCTTTGGATACGGATCACAAACAGGCTGAGATTGTGCAATAAGAAGATTTGCTAAGAACAAAGCAGAAAAAAATGATAAAGCTTTTTTCATGTTTTAAGTTTTAACGGATATAAACAATAGAGTGGTTTGTATTTACGGAATTATTTCAGCTTCCGCAACACAGCCTTTACCTGCTTTTTCATCAGGTCCAGGTCGGCAAGTTGTTGTTGTATAAAGCTATTATCTTCCAGGCGGCCAATAACCCTGTTCATTTCTTCGTTGGTATCGTATACCATTTTGCGGAAAGGATTGCTGTAATCCTTGGCACGGGAATCAAAGATACCCTTGCACATCCATTCTTTGGTTTCAAGAGCCTGTTTCAATAATACTTTAAGCAATACAGGTGTAAACTGGCGGGGTGTAATATTCAATATTTCAAGCAGGGAAGTATAGGCATGGCTTAGTTTGTCGTTTTCATAGGCAATGCCCTGCTGCCTGTAAAAGTCGTGCAATTCAACCCAGCTTTTAACTTTACCGGTTTTAATATTTCGTTTTAAAATGACTATTTCAGATTGCTGAATTAACTGTCCGCCAACATTCAGCCATTCGCTGCGTTGTATTTTTGCTGAGAGTGATTTTTTTAGTGAGTTAAAATCAGCAAATTTATTATTGATGATATGATGCAGGATTTCTATCACGCCATAATACCTGATCAATTCTTTGTAAATCAATATGGCCTGCGGAACTTTATGAAGTTCGGTTTTTCGCTTGGAATTTTCCCAGCCTGAAACCGTTGCCATACCTGACTCATCGGGTTTTAATTGTTCCAGCAGTTTTAGGGATGAAAATATTTCATTGATGGTATCAGGCGCCAGGTAATTGTATTCAATATGCTGTATCTTTTCTGTTCTGCGATCACGGGCAATATACTTCCACTCGTTACGTGCAAGGGCGTACATATTATACATGAACCAATACCCTGGTATTACAACCAGCTTATTATTGGTAACATCGTTACTTACCAGGCAAAAAGGAACCTGTATGTTCAGTTCTGCAGGAAAATCCCCTTTGGCTATCAGTGTAAAAGATGCAAATTTTGAATTGTGTTTTAAACTTACACAGAGGCCCGGCCAAAACCCGCGGCCTGCAATCATTTCTCCATCAGCCGCCCGGCTGTTGTGATTACTGCCAATGGTTGCACCGGCCGCCATATTGCTTTGACCCATTACCAGTGCAGCACATAAAAATGAAGTGTTGTGATGCTGCTCATGTGATGGAAATATCAATGAATTCAGAACCTCACAACAGGAAATGGTTGAATTATTACCCAGGAAGGAATTGATAAGCCGGGCGCCATATTTTAACTGTGAATGTGAGGACATCACAAAACGTACAGCTTTCACGCCATAGAATATTCTGCAGCCATAACCTACAATGCCATTCACCAGTTCGCAGCCTTCACCAATTTGTGAAGTGCGGTTTTCATCACTGTTAACCGTAATGTTTTTCAGTTTATTGGCTCCTTTAAAATAGGCATCAGTGCCCACCCAAACATCCTTAATGATCTTACAATTCTTTATGACCGTTCTGTCGCCGATCTTGCCATAATAACCACGCTGTTTATCATAGCGCTTTTCGGTAAATTCTTTAAACTTTTCCAGGAGCGCATCGTCTTCGCGGTACTTGCTCCAAAGCCATGCATCGCCTGCCAGCATGCCATTAAAAGGAATTACACTTCGCCCGCCTGCCTCGTTGCAAAGCTCCATCCATACCCTTGTCTTTTCTTCTTCACCATCCTTTAAAATACCATTACCAAATTTTGCATAATCGGTAGTGGCCAGTTCATTCACATTAGCTATCATTACTTCGTTACCAATAATATAGTGGCTTAGATAGTTTACATTGTCGATACACACGTTATTGCCAATATCACTACTGATGATGGTACTGTTGTACAGGCCCACAGCCATACGCAGGTTATGAAACTCCAGGTAAAAAGGTTCCAGTTTACCTATACGTACCAATCCATGAAATTTACAGTTGCGAACCAGTTCGGGATTGAACTGTTTGGAAACAAAAATTTTATCCCAATCGTCAGAAGTATTGCGGTTGCGGATCAGGGTTTCAATATCCAGTGCGGTCAGTTTACGATAATCAATGCCGTTTTTGTTGTGCAGGTTCCTCAGGTGATATTCATCCTTGCCTGTTGGTATATATTTTTCATCTACAAAGTTGTAGCCAAGATTATTAACCGGATGTTTTTTGATGATGTTCATGAAAGCAATTGATAATGGATAATTTTTTCAATTAATTACTATTCACTAAATAGCTCGTTAAATATTTTTTTTGTCAAGGTAAGAATAATGCTTCATAACAAAAAGTCTGCTACAGCCCGTAGCATTATCAATTATCCATTAAAACATTATCCATTACTCCACCGTCACACTCTTTGCCAGGTTCCTCGGCTTATCTACATCCACTCCTTTGGCAATTCCAACATAGTAGCTTAATAATTGCATAGGTATGGAGCTTAACAACGGTGCAATGATTTCATCAGCAGCAGGTACATAAAATACATCGTCTGCCATGCCTGGAATTATTTCATCACCCTCTGTAATAACAGCGATCACTTTGCCTTTGCGGGCTTTAATCTCCTGTATATTGCTAACGATCTTTTCATGGTAGGAATCCCGGGTGGCGATGAATATTACCGGTAAATTCTCATCTACCAGCGCAATTGGTACGTGTTTCATTTCTGCAGTAGGGTGTCCTTCTGCATGTATGTACGAGATCTCTTTCAGTTTTAAAGCACCTTCCAACGCGATCGGGAAATTATAACCACGTCCCAGGAACAAGGCATCCGAAGCACCTTTGTATTTAAGGGCGATGGTTTTAAGCGATTCCGCACTTTTTAAAATGGCACTCACTTTTTCCGGAACAGCTTCCAGTTCAAATAACAGGTTCCTGTATCGTTCATCGCTGATGGTGCCTTTTTCTTTGGCGATCTTTAGGGCCATCATCACCAGAACAGCAAGCTGGCCGGTGAATGCTTTGGTAGAAGCAACCCCGATCTCGGGCCCCGCATGTGTATAAGCGCCGCCATCGCTGATACGGGCAATGGATGAACCAACTACATTCACCACACCAAAAATAATAGCGCCATTCTCTTTAGCTCTTTCAATAGCTACTAAGGTATCTGCCGTTTCTCCACTTTGCGAAATGGCTACAATGATGTCTCCCTTGTTCACGATGGGGTTGCGGTACCTGAATTCAGATGCATATTCAACCTCAACCGGAATGCGGCATAGTTCTTCAATGATATATTCGGCCAGCAGGGCTGCATGCCAGCTGGTACCGCAGGCAACCATGATGATGCGTTGCGCATTTTTGAAATGCTCAATATTATCCTGAATACCTTTCATGGTGATGGTTCCTGCTGCAGCATCCAGCCTTCCTCTTAAACAATCATGGATGGTGCTGGGCTGTTCAAAGATCTCCTTCAGCATAAAATGGTCGTAGCCGCCTTTTTCAATAGCCGCCAGTTCCATATCCAGCTTGGTTACAAAGGGCGTTATTTTTTCATTCCCCAGGTTTTTTAATATCAGTTCGTCGGGTTTTACTATGGCCAGTTCGTAATCATTTACATATACCACTTCCTTGGTGTATTCAAGCATGGGCGAAGCATCTGACCCCAGGAAATGCTCTCCTTTACCCACGCCAATCACCAGCGGACTTCCTTTACGTGCTGCAATGATAGTATCCGGATGCTCGGCATCAAGTAAAAGAATTACATAAGCACCGGTAACCCTTTTCAAAGCAATTCGTACTGCTTCTTCCAGGTCGCATTGATTGTTTTCCTTAATGTCTTCAATGAAATTCAGCAACACTTCCGTATCAGTATCACTGGTAAAGCTGTAGCCTTTTTTGGAAAGTTCCTGTTTTAACTGTGCATAATTCTCAATGATGCCATTGTGTATCATGGCCAGTTTACTGCTGGCTGATGTATGCGGATGCGCATTCCGGTCGCTGGGCTCGCCATGTGTAGCCCAGCGGGTATGGCCAATGCCTGTATGCGCCTGCAGGTCCTGTCCAAGAATTGACTCTTCCAGTTCGGCAACACGGCCTTTCTTTTTATACACTTTTAAGCCGCCATTTAGCAGCGCTACACCGGTACTGTCATATCCCCGGTATTCAAGCCGTTTTAAACCGGTTATTATTATTGGGTAAGCTTGTTTTGGACCTGTGTAACCAACTATTCCGCACATAGATTTTTATTTTTTAGTTTACCCCGGTCATTTCGGGGAGCCAGGCAAAAATGCAAAGCCTATCTTCATGGGCGTCGCAGGCTTGTACTGTATTTTTTAATTGAACTTTGACTGAATCTTTGAATTAAAGTTATCGTGCAATTTAGCAAAATTGTACTCATTTGAGCATTTTGCAGCCAAATCCGGCATGTATTTTCATTTGATTAACTTAATTTAGATTATTAAAATTGATTGTATGAAAAAAATACTGATCTTTTTAACTGCAATCGCTTTTCAATACACGGTTTTCGCACAACAGGAACCTGCCATTACCAAAATATTTATTGTTCGCCATGCCGAAAAGGAAAGTGGTAAAGACCCGGATCTGACCTCTGCAGGCCATACACGTGCCGGCGACCTGATGAGGGCATTACAAAATGAAGGGGTACAAAAAATTTATGTAAGCCAGTACAAGCGAACGCAGCAAACAGCCGACAGCATGCGTATCCAGCTGAAGATAAATACGGTGCAGTACATGGCTGATACTGTATGCGATAACCTGGTTAATACCATCATGGAAAACTCCGATTTTGGCAAAACCATCCTGATCATAGCCCACAGCAATACCATCCCACAAATTATACGCAAGTTTGGTGTAACCGATTATCCATACGGAGATATACCCGATGATGAGTTTGATAATTTATTTGTGATAACCTACAAAAAGGAAAAGGCTAAACTGAAGAAAATGAAATATGGGGCTAAGTCGGGAGTTTCAGCAGCTATGCAATAGTTATAATAAAATTCCTTTCAGGAAAAGATATGCCACTGAAAAATAGATCACTATACCTGTAACATCTACCAGCGTGGCTACAAACGGTGCAGAAGAGGTTGCGGGATCCAATCGCAGGCGTTTTAAAAAGATGGGTAGCATGGAGCCAGCCAGCGAACCCCACAAAACAACACCTAACACAGAAACACCGGTAACCATTGCCAGTAAAAAAGTATGGCCTCCATACAGATGCGGCTCAATATAACTCCACATAAAGGTCCGTAAAAATCCCACAATGCCTAAAATGGCACCCAATGCCAGGCCGCTTTGTAATTCTCTTTTAAAAATAGTGAGCCAGTCACTTATGGTGATCTCGGCTTTTGCCATCGCCTGTATAATGAGGGTTGATGCCTGGCTTCCGCTGTTGCCACCACTGGATATAATCAGTGGCACCAGCATATTCAGTACCAATACTTTTTTTATTTCATCTTCAAAAAAACTCATGGCGCTGGCGGTGAATAATTCGCCAACAAATAAAATTACCAGCCAGGGAGCCCGTTTACGTATCAGTTTCCAGAAGGGCATATCCAGGTAAGGCTCATCCAAAGCTTCGGTACCACCGATCTTTTGAATATCCTCACTATACTCTTCTTCGGCAACCCAAAGAATATCGTCGATGGTTACAATACCCAGTAAAATATTATTGTCATCCGTTACCGGCAAAGCAACCCGGTTGTTCATTTTAAAAACTTCACTGGCCATTTCCTGGTCGTCGTTCACATGCAATACAATAAAACGGCCATCCATCATGTCACTTACTTTGGTAGTGGGTTCGGCCAAAATAAAATCACGTATCCGAATATCATCCAGGAGCTCGCCTTTTTCATTAATAACATACAACACATCAATGGTCTCGCTGCCCCTGGCGTGTTTTCGTATGGTTTGAAATACTTCTGCCACCGTGTTTTCTTCATACACATACACATAGTCAGGTGTCATGATCCTGCCCATGCTGTTCTCGGGATAACCCAATAACTCCAGTGTTACAATACGTTCATCAGGGTCCAGGGTCTTTATCAGGTCACGCACAATACTCGTAGGTAACTCTTCCAAAAATGCAACGCGGTCATCGGCCGGCAATTCATTCAGCAGTTCGGTTGTTTTAATGGAAGGTAAATTCCTGATGATCCTTTTCTGGGTGGGTAGTTCTATGATCTTAAAAACGCTGGCGGCCCGGTGGATGGACAGGTTGGAAATGATCTG
>JBJTMN010000230.1:0-8632 GCA_046070545.1 Ferruginibacter sp. | reverse complement strand
GCTTCGTTTTTACAGCATCGGCCCAGAAAAAAGGTAAACTGATATCCGGGATATACCTGCAATGGGGCTATAATACCGAATGGTATACCAGGAGTAGTATACATTTTAAAATGCCGGATGGAACTGATTTTACGCTTCATCATGTAAAGGCCATGGACAGGCCCGATCTGGATGCTGTGTATAAAAAACCAAAAGATATTTCCATACCACAATACAATTACCGAATTGGGTTCTACCTGAACAAAAAACATTCAAGAGCAGTAGAATTGAATTTTGACCATGCGAAATATATTGTAACCAACTGGCAAACTGTTCGTATTAGCGGTAATATCGAAGGAACACCTGTTAATGGAGACACAACTTTAAACCCAAATACTTTCCTGCATTTTGAACATACGGATGGAGCAAACTGGCTGCACATTAATTATGTGCAACAACAAACATTGTTCATGAAAAGAAATAAAAACCCGCTGGTAACTTTTGTATGGAAGGCAGGGGCTGGCATCAATATTCCCCGTACAGATTTTACATGGCATGGAGACCGGTTCAATAACGACTTTCATGTAGCCGGTTATACTATCAGCGCAGAAGCAGGCGCCAGGCTTTACCCGCTGAAGAAATTCTTCTTTGAGTTTACTGGTAAAACAGGTTATGTAAAGTACCTGAATGCTTTATCCAATAGTAATGCAGTAAAAGGTATCAGGGCCAGGCATAGTTTTGGCTATATAGAACTGATCGGAACGCTGGGTTATGAAATAAATTTCTGACACAGCTTTTAATTTAATTCATAAGCCCTGTTTAATATACAGGGCTTTCGTATTTTTATATAAATGTAAAAAAGTGACTGAGCACAAAAAACAAAAACTGGCACCCGTTAAAGTGTACTACAGGAGGCTTTGGAAGAATGCACTTTTCGGTATTACCATCATGCTTTTGTGTTTGATGCTTGGTGTTTTAGGTTATAAGTTTACTATACCTGAACTGGACTGGTACGATAGTCTTTTAAATGCATCTATGATACTAGGCGGTATGGGGCCTATGATTGACCCAGGCATAAAACTATCAAATACTGCCAAGGTATTTGCCTCCATGTATGCATTATTCAGCGGGGTTGCTTTTATAAGCACCATTGGTATATTAATTGCACCGATGGCACACCGATTTTTTCACAGGCTCCATATTGAGGATGATTCCTTTACTGAATGAATACGATCGAAAAAAATACAGCCCTCATTAAAACCCTTGCAGTAAATTATGGTTTTGATCACTGCGGCATTGCCAAAGCGAGGCATTTGGATGAGGATGCCAGGCGGCTGGAAAACTGGCTCAGTAAAGGTTTTCATGGAACCATGCAGTACATGGAAAATCATTTTGATCTGCGTACTGACCCTGCAAAACTCGTTCCCGGTGCAAAATCAGTTATTACTTTACTGCTGAATTATTTTCCGGGAAAAAGCCAGCCGGAAAATGCACCAAAGATCTCGAAATATGCTTTTGGAAATGACTACCATGAAGTGATCAGAAGCAGGCTGAAATTGTTTTTAGGTGAAATACATGAGCAGATCGGTGAAGTTCACGGACGTGGTTTTGTTGACAGCGCCCCTGTGCTGGAACGTGCCTGGGCACAACAGGCAGGTATTGGCTGGATAGGCAAAAACGGAAACCTCATTACCAAACAAAATGGTTCTTTTTTGTTTATAGCCACTTTAATAGTTGACCTGGAACTGGATTATGACAATAACTTTATAAAGGATTATTGCGGTACCTGTACAAAATGTATTGATGAATGCCCCACAGAGGCTATTCTTCCCGATAAGCTCATTGATGGAAGCAAATGTATTTCCTACTTTACCATTGAACTGAAAGATGCATTGATCCCGGAGGATCAAAAAGGGAAGTTTGATAACTGGATGTTTGGCTGTGATACCTGCCAGGATGTTTGCCCATGGAACCGGTTTGCAAAACCAACAAACGATATCAATTTTGCACCAATACCCGAAATTATTAATTTATCAACCAGTGAATGGGAAGATATGACAGAAGAATCTTTTAAACGTATTTTTAAGAATTCACCGCTCAAAAGAGCTAAGTTTGAAGGGATAAAGCGCAACCTGAATTTTATTAAGCAGTAGCATGAATAACAACATTCAAAAACTATATGATATTGCTCAAAAGCAGCGGCGACTGATCATTGGACTAATGAGCGGCACATCGCTGGATGGCCTGGACATTGCCTTGTGCAGCATTGCAGGAAGCGGCACAGCTACAAAACTTGAATTATTGAAATTTGAAACGGTTGTCTATGATAGTGACTTCAAAAATGAAGTAAGATCAGTTTTTTCAAAGAGAGAAATTGATCTTGAGAAACTTTGTTTATTAAATCCGTGGATAGCATTGCAGCATGCATCCATGATCAAAGCCTGCCTGCAAAAATGGGATATTGCAGCAAATGAAGTTGACCTGGTCGCCAGCCATGGGCAAACCATTTATCATGCGCCAGAACATTTACACCAGCAAGCCAAATTCGGCAACGCTACTTTACAAATTGGTGACGGTGATCATCTTTCGGTTGCTACCGGCATCATTACCATCAGTGATTTCCGACAAAAACATATTGCTGCAGGCGGTGAAGGTGCCCCGCTGGCGGTTTATGGTGATCATATTTTATTTGGAAAGAAAGGAGAAGACCGGATATTATTAAATATTGGAGGCATCGCCAATTTTACAGTTTTACCAGGCCAGGAAGAAAATATTTTATGTACCGATGTTGGGCCGGGAAATACCATGATGGATGCTTTTATGCAGCAGCAATTCCCCGGTAAATCATATGATAAGGATGCAGCTATTGCGAGTTCGGGAATTGTAAACGCTGATTTACTTATGGCTTTAAAAGAAAATGATTTCTTTAAGCAGCCTTTTCCAAAAACAACGGGACCGGAGTTATTTAACCTGGAATACCTGCAAAAAGCAATGGTGCAAAGCGGAAATCAGCAATTATCGGTTGAAGATACAATGGCTACGCTTAACAGATTTACTTCTGATACGATCGTATCTGCAATAAAAGATTGCATCAGGAATAAGAACGGAGTTAAAATTTTTGGAAGTGGTGGCGGTATTCATAATCCAATGCTGATGCAACATTTGAAGCAAGAACTACCGGGCTGTAGTTTCGAAAATATAGAATCGCTTGGTATTGATGCTGACGCCAAAGAAGCTGTTCTGTTTGCAATACTTGCCAACGAAACTGTTTGTGGAAACATTCATTCTGAAAAAGCATTCATGGGTATCCCAGCTATTTCAATGGGTAAGATCAGTTTTCCGCATTAGTGGTTTTCAACATAGTTCTTTAAACTGTTCAATGCATCTTCATACCCCTGGCCACTTATCTTTTCAATAAAAATACCATAGAACTTCTCCCAGGGATACCACTTTAATTTTATAAGTACGTTCCATTCTGCCTGTACCTGGTTACTGTCAGCTAAAGGCAGCACACTGATCGTATTCTGTACATCATTCTCTCCCTGTCTTTTTAGTAAAGCAAAAACAGTATTATTTTTTTTGCCTGTTATTTCAATACTGTTTTTTTTGCCTTTCGAATCCCATTCGCAATAGTTACTGCTGCCATCTGCACCTGTTTTAAATCGTATTTGTGAAGAGTCATTCATAAAAACAGGTTGCCAATGCTTCCATTTCTGCAGGTTATTTATTTCACTAAAGACCTTGTCTGTATTGGCATTTATAACCACAGCCCGGCTTACCATCAGTTTTGAAGGAATAAATAAAGAGAGGATCGTTACAAAAATGAACAGTCCTGCCAGTACTATAAAAAACCCTTTAAATAAACGCATAATTATATTTTATTCCCACTTAAAAACTTTAACCGTAACAACATAAATAATGACCATCCAGATGGCTAATATACCCAGCTCTTTGCCGCAATCCCACAAGTGAAGCCCCGTAAAGGATATTTTACGCATGGCATCGTTGTACTGTGTTAAAGGCAATACATAGCGGCAGATTGTCTGCAACCAGTTTGGAAATACATCTATTGAAAAAAATGTTCCTGCCAGTAACATTTGTGGAAATGCAAAGAGGTTAATAAATAAAGGAATTGAAGTATCAGACTTTACAATACTACTGAAGATCAGTCCTACCCCCAATAATAACAGCAGCATAAATACCGTAAGCAGGGTCATTTCTAAAAAAGTAGCAAACCCGTGTACAAGCGTAAAATGCATAAAGAAATAACCCAGTGCGATCAGCATTACAACGTTTACCAGTTGAAAGACCAGCCGGCTTATTCCAATTCCCAGAAGGATATTTATTTTACTGACAGGTGTTGCATAAAAACGCTTAAGAATGAGTTGCTGCCGGAACTGAAAAAAGATAAATGATATTCCGAAAAGTGTGGAAAACAGTATAGAAAAACCCAGCATACCCGGCAAAACAAAATCTATATTCCTGTATGGCCGTATGGTATATACATAGGGATGCACCGATGAACTTGCCTGCCTGACCTCGCCTTTGTGGGCAATTGAATTGGTGATATTCGAAAATATCTGTTGCAGGGCTGTTATTGCATTTCCGCTGGCATTGGTGAGCGTATCCAGTATAATGTAACGGTTGGCACTTATGGTATCGCTGGTTTTCTTTATGTTTACAATAGCTGAAATATTACCCCTTTCCAATGCTTTCCGGCGGGCCTTTAAATCAGTGGTCCCATCCGGATTTTTAAATGAACTGATCGTAATGAGCGGACTGGTGCGAATGCTGTCGAACACCTCATTTGTTGTATCTGCATTATCTGACAGCGCAATATGATAAACCGTTCCCCCACCTTTACCAAAAGACCCGAATATGAATATAAAAATGACTGGAAATAAAAAACTGAAAACCAACGCACTGGGGTTGCTCATTATGGACCGGAAACTTGCCTTAAGAATGGCTAAAAAAGCTTTAAGCTGGCTATATTTTCGCATCAGGTGTTAATTTGTGCGTAAAGCTATTGGTAAAAAAGGATTTTAAAAAATTTGCAAAATAAGCGTCAACTGTCGTATATTTGTATGACAAATGTCAGGTGTATGAAAAAGAAAGAGAAAAACAGTACTTCCCGGGTAAGTACGTTCACATCGAAAGTTGATGAGCCATTGCCTGCCTATCGAAGTATAAAGGCATTGCCGCAGGTAAAAGATTTTACATACAGCGAATTTAAGAAAATTGCCGATAGAAGCCCGTTTACACAGGCAGAATGGGCTGCTATACTTCACATAAGTGAACGCACTTTACAACGCTATGCAAAAAACAACGGCAGCTTTGCCCCTATCAATGCTGAACGTGCATTACAGATAGATAAAGTACTAAAAGAAGGTAAAATAACATTTGGCAAGGTTGAAAACTTTTATAACTGGATAAAACGTGAACCCTATATGCTGGAAGGGAATTTATCACTGCATTCACTCACCACTTACGAAGGCATACAAAAAGTATTAACTCAGCTTGGGCGCATTCAACACGGTATTTTAGCATGATTATTTACAGGCTGGCTATTGAAGCCTACAAAGATGATTTAAGCGGAACCGGTTCCAAGTTGTTTGGTGGCCGGTGGAATGCACCTGGTTACCCTGCAATTTACACAGCAGAAAATATTTCACTGGCGGTATTGGAAATATTAGTCAATACCGATAAAAATAATATTCCGCCTGCTTATCACCTGATGCAGTTGCATGTACCTGATAGTTTACCTGTAAAAGTAATTAAGGCAGATACACTTAAAAACAAATGGTATAGCGACTATGAATATGCCCAGTTTATTGGCTCCAGGTTTCTGGAATCCGGAAAGGAACCTATTTTAAAAGTACCCTCTGCCATTGTGAAGCAGGAGTATAACTTTTTATTAAACCCTTTACACGCAGATTTTAAAAAAATAAACATTAAAGATTCCGCTCCATTTGATCTTGATATCAGACTTTTGAAAACACATGAATAGAATTTATCTACTTCTTGGCAGCAATATCGGCAATAGCAAAGCCAGTCTTGCCAAAGCCAGAACTCAAATTGCAAAGCAGATTGGCATTATTACCCGCCAGTCTGACCTCTATAGCACAGCAGCCTGGGGCAATATTCAGCAACCTGATTTCCTGAACCAGGTAGTTATTGCAGAGACTGAATTACATGCTTCAGCAGCCATGCAGACCATTTTGGGTATTGAAAAAAAAATGGGGCGAATAAGAACAATCAAAAATGCCCCCCGTATAATAGATATAGATATATTATTCTTCAACAGAGAAATAATTAATGAGCCGGAACTGACCGTTCCGCATCCGCATATTCAAAACAGGCGTTTTGTGCTGGTTCCACTCAATCAACTCTCTCCTAATATGAAACATCCGGTATTAAAAAAAACAGTTCATGAGCTTCTTATGCACTGCCCGGATATACTAAATGTGAAAAAGTTTTAATTGCATAAAAGTCGATTCCGCTTATTTTGCAGTTAGCTTTATACAACTGCATGAAATATAATTTTGTTACCATAGAGGGGAATATTGGCGCCGGCAAAACTACCCTGGCTCATTTGTTAAGTAAACATTTTAATGCCCGGTTAATACTGGAAGAGTTCGCTGACAATCCGTTCCTGCCCAAATTTTATGAAAACCCTTCTCAATATGCATTTCCGCTGGAATTGTTTTTTATGGCAGAGCGCTATAAACAGCTAAAAGACCTGTTGCAGACAAAAGATATGTTTCAAAACATAACCATATCAGACTATCTTTTTACAAAATGCCTGCTATTTGCCAAAGTAAACCTGGCCGATGAAGAGTTCAGACTTTATCAAAAGCTTTTCGAGATCATCAATCCGCAAATCATTCAGCCGGATATTTTAATATACCTGCACACACCGGTAAAAAAATTACAGGAAAACATAAAAAAACGTAATCGTGACTATGAACAGTCTATCCCGAATGATTACCTTTTTACTTTGCAGGAAACGTATACCCAATACATAAAACAGCATAATATTAAAACGCTTTACGTAGATGCCGGCAATGCCGATTTCCTGGGTAACGAAGAGCACATGAAAGTAATTATTGACGCACTGGACAAAGAATACGAAGATGGGCAACATTATATAACTTTGCCCTAATCGAAAAAAATGAACAGCAAACTACCCAAAGAATTTCAGCATTTTATTTTTGCCAGGTTATTTTTTGTGTTGGGGCTGCGCATGATAACTACCATTGTCATTTACCAGGTTTTTCATCTAGCCAATACCTATATGGTGGGCTTTGCCGGCCTTGCTGAATTTGTACCGGCAGTTATTGCCGCTCTTTATGCTGGCCACTATATTGATAAGCATAACAAAAAGAACATCCTGGTCTGGTCCTATGCCTGTTACATGCTTTGTGGCATTACGCTTGCACTGGTAAGCCTCCCCTGGTTCAATTTCAGTAATACCATTCAACTTACCGTAATTCTGTCTGTTGTTTTTTGTACCGGTATCATCCGTTCTTTTGCAGGACCGGCTGCAAACAGTATGATCGCAGCTATTGTATCACGAGAGCAGTTGCAAAAAGCCATCTCCTACAATTCATCCACCTGGTTAATATCATCCATTGGTGGGCATGCTGTTGGCGGATTGCTGATTGCCGGCATAGGAATTTCCAATGCTTATTTTGTGACAGCAGGACTGATATTAACCGCAGGTATTTTTGCATTACAACTGAATCCCAAACCACCGGTGATCAACCTGGAAAAAGAACCTATGTTCACTTCTATTAAAAAGGGGTTTTCCTATGTTTTTAATAATAAAAACCTGTTGGGTGTAATTTCACTTGACCTGTTTGCTGTGCTTTTTGGCGGTGCCGTAGCATTTATTCCCGAAATTGCTTCCTCCATTTTACACACCGGTCCCATTGGCTATGGTTTTCTGAATGCCGCCATGGACATTGGCAGTCTTATCAGCATCGGTATACTTGTTAAATACCCTATGAAACAGAAACAAGGTTTAAAAATGCTCCTCGCCGTTGCAGGTTTCGGCCTCTGTATCATCGTCTTTGGCTTATCAAAAGTATACTGGCTTAGTTTTGCGGCATTGTTAATTGCAGGTGTATTTGATGCAGTTAGCGTGGTAGTAAGAGGCACTATTATGCAATTGTACACTCCTGATGAACTGAGAGGCAGGGTTGCTTCTATCAATTTAATTTTCATAAACAGCAGTAATGAACTTGGACAGTTTGAAAGCGGCGTTACATCCCGCATGTTTGGAACGTTACCTGCAATTATATTCGGCGGGGCTATGTCGGTGTTGGTTGTAACTGCCACCTGGCTTAAGTTTCCAAAATTACGGAAGCTGGAATACTAAACGGTACTTAATATACAAGGTATCAAAGAAAAAAAGAGGCCGTTTGCTATTCTTTTGTAAATTGTATAAATAAAACTTATTGATATGCAACGCAGATCATTCCTACGCAATACTGGCTTAACACTGGCTGGCTTAGCCCTGTTAAATAAAAGTTCCCTGGCTTCTTTCTTAAATGACCCGGCCTGGAAAATAAAAATGCTTACAGATGATATCGGCATCTTCAGTGAAAAAGGCGGCACCATTGCCTTTTTACTTACCAAGAAAGGCATTGTA
>JBJTMN010000229.1:0-21027 GCA_046070545.1 Ferruginibacter sp. | reverse complement strand
GTAAGGTCTGCCATTATTTTTGCAACAATTTTTACAGGGTCGTTACATTCATCAACAAATTTTTTACCTGCTTTTGCCAGTTCTACCCGGTAATCCAGATCAGTAATTAGTAATTTTAATTTTTCATACAGGTTCTCCGGTGTAATTGCACAAACAGGTGGTTGAAACGGTAAAACATTCAGGCAACGGGTTGCTGCCACACAACCGGCAGCCATGGCTTCTGCACTTAATACACCGGGACCATGCAAAAACAATTCATCGCACAATATATCTGCCTCTGTCAAAAGCTGCAGCAATTCCTCATTGGGCATATTTTTAATCAGCTTATATTCAAACTGGTACCCTTCTTTCCTTAAACGGTCAATGGTTTTATTTATAATTGATGTGCCTTTAATTTCTGAACGTGAAGGTGCATGAACGATCAATGGAACCTTTCGTGCAGGAATTTTAAATACAATTTTTTTATCCTTGCTTAAAGAAAGGCTCAGGTGTTTATATCCCCGTAAATACAGGCCAGCCTGGTCGGGTAAGGAATAGATAATATCTGCATACAATTCCTGGTAACGGATCTTCCTGATCTTCTTCTCCAGGTTATCATTGGTAAAGTAGTCGCCCCAGGCCGATGTATTTATTTTATACTGCTGTTCAAAAGCCGACACATGTCTTACATCCGTACCAACATGCAGGCAGATGATCTTTTTTCCTTTCTTTTTCAGTAATGGAAAAAGATATGACTCCGGTAACCAGGGCTTCCAGATAAAAACAAACAGGTCATGGTCCTTGATCAGTTTTTTATTTTTCCATTTCAGGTATGGAATGCTCAGCAACTTATCAACGCGGTTACAATAATCCTTTAGTCTTTTGGGTAAGAATTTCCAGTCCCAGTAATGAATAATATCGTTTACAACAGTACCACGTACAACATCGTACTTATAGCTTGCATAAAATTTATTTTTAGCCGAAGTATAGGTAGTTACTTCATGCCCCAGTTCTTTAAAACCATACGCAGTGCCCGAAAGCAATGAAGCTATTTCTTCTGTTCCAATAAAAATTCTCATCGTAATGCATTTTCTAATTTTTCCCTGTCGGGAAAGTTTACCAATACACCCAGATCCTTTGCCTGGTAAACCACCATACTACCCAATGCTATGGCCGAAGCTTTGGCTTCTTTAACAGCACCTGAAATATTCTCAATTGAGTTTGCTCCGCCGTTTGCTATTACCGGCAACTGTGTTGCCTCTGCTACCTGTTTTATCAAAGTATAATCCAGTCCTTTCCAGGTACCTTCCCTGTCGATGCTCGTCAATAATATTTCTCCTGCTCCTGCATCTTCCACCATCTTTACCCATTCCTTCGGATCTTTTTTCTGGTTTACTTTTCCGGAATTGCTGTACACTTCATACTTGCCCCAGAAATTCTTTTTTACATCAACTGCTACAGCCACGGCCTGGCTGCCGTATATTTTTGCTATGTCTGTTATTACAGATAAATTATAGAAAGGTGCCGAGTTAAGTATCATTTTTTCGAAACCGATCTTAAAAACATTTTCTGCTTTTTGTAAACTATCGATGCCACCACCGTAGCTGAGTGGCATAAAGCATTCGTCGGCAATTTCACTGAGTATCTTATAATTGGGTTCCCTTTTTTCTATGGTTGCCGTAATATCCATAAAAGCGAGTTCGTCTACATACAAATCGTTGAAGATCTTTACGGTGTTTACCGGGTCGCCGATGTAGCCAAACTTATTGAACTGTATTGTTTTTACAAGGCTTTCGCCACGCAGCTGAAGACAAGGTATGACACGTGTTTGTAGCATGGTTAAATGGTTGCGAAGTTTTGGAACAGTTTCATTCCGTATTTATGACTTTTTTCGGCGTGGAACTGTGCGCCCATGATATTTGCGTTTTGAATAGCTGCATCAAATACAACTCCGTAACTGGCAGAAAGAATTGAATATTGCGGCTCCTGCACTTTTACATAATAGGAATGCACAAAATAAAATCGGAACTCATCTGTGAACCCATCGGTGAGTTTATGGTCATTGGTTTTTACAACAAAATTCCAGCCCATGTGCGGAATTTTGAGGCCGGGAAATTCTTCTGCAGAGAATTTATATGCCCTTGCCGGTATCCATCCAAGTCCCGGAAGCCGGCCTTCTTCGCTGCCATTGGTAAGCAATTGCATACCCAGACAAATACCCATAACAGGAATTTTTTCCTGTAATGCTTTTTCATCCAGCACATCACGCAATGCATTGTTGGTAAGCCTTTCCATGGCAGGATCAAAAGCACCAACACCAGGCAGGATAATTTTCGTTGCTTTTTTTACAGTGTCCAGGTCTTTCGAAATTTCCGACTCTACCCCGATCTTTTTAAGCATATTTTTTACCGAGCCGAGGTTACCCAAACCATAATCAATAATTGTAATCATATAGCTTATTTTGATCCAGGCATTGGAAAGCAATACTTCATGTAGAAGCTCATAGTTACCCGGCGGCTTTTAGCCAGCAGGTAAAACAGCGGACGCCATCTTTCAAACCTTTTTTTGTAGGTCTTAAAATCACGCCAGTTTCTTTTGATACCATTATGCATGATCGTTTCGTATTCTTCATTGGTGAGCGACATTCTTTTTTGAACATAGGCAACAATTTCAGGATCAGGCACAACAGGTGTGTGATAAATAGTCAATGCTTCATCCCGGTTCATCTTTCCAAAGCGTACTGCGGCTGCCAGGCTCCAGCTGCGGTTATCTATCCCGAATTTTTGTGGGTTGTAGATGGGATGCAAAAAAGCAGTGGACCTGTTCTCCAGGTGATGGCCGCCATAGTATTGCCAGCCGGTATTTTCCCTGAGCCATTGCTGGGCTTCGGCCTTACTGTAATTCAAATACCACAGCGGTCGTATAAATTCCACCCGGTGAAAAAAGATCGACTTTAAGAATTTAGTAAAGGTCATTAGCGGATAGGTTTTCATTTTAACCGACCCATATTTTTTATGGATATCCTGGATATACTTTCCGTCAAAATAATTGGTACCCTGTGGCGATAAGCCTTCGGCCTGGTATGAATGGCCTTCCAGCACATATTTTATTTTGTATTTGGCACATGCATCACGCAATACCTGTGCAAATCCAAGATCTGTAGAAGCGTCAAATTCAGGAACACAAGCGAGGAAGAAAGATCTGAATATATCATCGGCCTCTTTGTTATCAATCACGTATGTCCAAAGGTCTACGTTGCAATATTTGGTGATCTTGCGGATGTTTTCATTGGAGATCGCTGTGTTCCAGGTATTATCATAATGAACAGCCAATGGCCTTAAGCCCCATTCAATAGCTTTGCAAAGCATGTAACTGGAATCTGTACCTCCGCTGATTCCGATGATACAATCATACTTTTTACCGGCTCCCTCTTTTTTTATTTTATCAAAAATTGCAAAGAGTTTCGCTTCGGCTTCCGGTGTGCCGGGCTGGTATTGCTTATTAAGTTCATCCGTTTGAATACAATAATTACAAACTCCTTCATCATTGAAGGAAATTCCTGCGATCCGCTCATCATATATGCACCTGCTGCAAATCTTCATTTTAAATGTCTTTTATAAATTTCAAAGGGTGGTCTTATACCAGTCGATGGTTAATTTAATTCCTTTTTGAATGGTAACCTTGGGTGACCATCCAAGCCTTTGATGAATTTTTTCGATATCAATAGAACGCCTCCTGATATTGTCAATATCTCTTTCAGCAACATTTTCAATTTCAATTTCGCCGGTATTCACACTAACAAGATCAGCCAGTTGATTTACCGAAGTCTCTACTCCCGTACCAACATTAAAAACATCGCCAATGGCCTTTGGATGAACAGCAGCAAGGATGGTTGCATTTACTGCATCTGTAATAAATGTATAATCCCTGGTTTGCTCGCCATCGCCAAAAACCGAAAGCTTTTCCCCGGTTAAAGCATTGTGTACGAATTTTCCCAAAACCCCGCAGTACGGGTTGCGGGGAGATTGACCGTAACCATACACATTTGAATACCTTACGCTGCTTGTCGGCACATCATAATTCTTATTATAGATCATGGTATAATTTTCGCCCAGCAGTTTGGTAGCTGCATAATTGCTTAATACATAGGTAGCGTCATTCTCACTTACCGGCAGGCGTGTTGAGCTTCCATATACCGAGCAGGAAGATGTGTACACAAAACATTTAAATGCCGGTAATTCATTGTTCTTCAAAAAGTCAAGCAGTAATAATGTACTTTCTGCATTAACCCTCAGGTCATCCACAGGATCGGCTCCTGAAGTTGAAATTTGTTTACATGCCAGGTGAAATATATAACTCACATCCCTGAGCAACGGGAACATCTTTTCCTGGTCCAGCACCGATATTTTATGAAACTCTACCCGGTTAATATCATCTCCCAGTACAGCTTCCGAACTGTTGATACAGTTATCTACCAGCACAACCTTACAATCGTAATCGTTCAACAATGTTTTAACAAGGTTATGACCAACAAAGCCCAGGCCGCCGGTCACCAGCACTTTTTCTCCCCTTATTTTTTCGTAATAGTTTACCATTTTTTCGAATTGTTTAACCTTTAAAAAATCAGATCTTGTTGTTCCTTATTTTGTGCACCAGTTCTATGGCGGCTTTTGTTTCTTTAATTCTGAAGCCGTTACCTTTCAGTATCTCTTCATAACTTTTTGTATGCAGTTCGGTAAAGCCATCGCTGAACTCAAACCCTTCGCCATCGATGGTGAGTGTACGAAAAGTTCTTTTACCCGCTGCTTTTGCTTCGTCCGGTAATGTATTGGCATCAATACTCAGCATCCAGTTTATATTGGCCCTTTCAAGCTCCAGTTGGCCCGAAGCTGTTTGAGCAGTATGCTCGGTCACCCTGCTTTCTTTTACTTCACCAAAAACCCATAGCAGCATATCAAAAAAGTGTACGCCAATATTGGTAGCAATGCCCCCGCTTTTTTCTATATCGCCTTTCCAGCTGGTATGGTACCAATGTCCACGTGAAGTGATGTACTGTAAATTAACCGTGTGTTTTTTATCTGCCGGCGCTGCTGCGATCTTTTCCTTTAAAGCAATGATGGCCGGATGCAGGCGTAATTGCAATATGGTAAATACTTCTCCTCCCGTTTCTTTTTCAATTTCCATCAGGGCCTCAATATTCCAGGGATTTAACACCACAGGCTTTTCGCAGATTACATTAGCGCCTATACGTAATCCAAAACGGATATGAGCATCATGCAAATAGTTAGGGCTGCAAACCGAAACAAAATCAGTTTTGTTGCCTTGTCTTTTTAGCTTTTCCAGGTGCCTGTCAAAACGCTCAAACTCGGTAAAAAAATCAGCATCCGGAAAATAACTATCCATAATGCCAACCGAATCATGTTTGTCCAGAGCTGCTATCAGCGTATTGCCCGTGTCTTTTATGGCTTTCATGTGCCTGGGTGCTATATAACCTCCGGCACCAATTATTGCAAAATTTTTCACTCCTTATTTTTTAAATGTCTGTTACCTGCTCCAGATGAGCAGTTTTTCATTCATATTTTTTGTTTCTTTCAATGCGGAAAATTCTTCTGCCGAATAAATGACATAGCGTATCTTTCTTTTCACCAATGGTTCGGCTTTTTGAATAAGATCGGCCAGGTAATTGGTATTTACAACGCCTACAAATTCAAGGTCAATCACATTGTTATCGCGGCCTTTTGCAAACTCACCCGATAAATACACCCTTTCCACCTCACCCAATTGGCTGATCACATTTTCGATGATGGTATCAATGCCTACATATTTTTTGATGATACTGTTCAGATCGAAAAATAGCGGGTGCTTTACATTGGCTGTGAAGTATTTTTTATTGCCCTGTACATCGCTGCTAACCATTCCGGCCTTTTCAAGCTTGTTTAGTTCCAGCCTGATGGCATTGGTGCTTTCGCCAAATTCCTCCTCCAGCCCACGCAAATAGGCTTTGTTACTGCTGTTTAAAAAAAACTTGAGCAGTAATTTTATACGTGTTTTTGAGGAAATAAGTGCTTCTATCATTAAGATTGAGTAAATAAACTACTCAAAATTACTTGGTTTTTGAATAGTTGACAACCCTAAGACGGACTTTTTTGCAAAAAAGTTGTAGAAAATTGAAAATAAATACCTGAAAATGAATGCTCTAAGCCCAAACAGGCAATTGCAGGTAGTATCTATAAATCAGATAATCAATTATTTACGTGTAACCTGATGATCCCGAAGCTGGTAGGTCACACCACTTTCACTACAGGTAGCATTTCCGTCGGCATCAAATTGAAGTTTTTGTCCATATTCGCTCATCCAGCCAGTTTGGCGGCCTGGGTTTCCAACAATTAAAGCATAAGCCGGTACATCTTTGGTAACCACGGCACCGGCACCAATAAAGGCATATTCGCCAATGGTATGGCCGCAAACGATGGTTGCATTAGCGCCAATACTGGCACCTTTTTTTATTAGTGTGGTCTTGAATTCGCTTTTCCGGCTTACTGCACTGCGTGGGTTTATTACATTGGTGAGTACGGCACTGGGCCCCAGGAAAACATCATCCTCGCAAATTACTCCTTCGTAAATGCTTACATTATTTTGCACCCTTACATTGTTACCAAGCACCACTTTAGGTGATACCACCACATTTTGTCCCAGGTTGCAATTGTTGCCAATTACAGCCCCTGACATGATATGTGAGAAATGCCAGATCCTGGTTCATTCGCCAATCACACAATTATCATCAATAACAGAAGAGGGATGAACATAATAACTCATAGGTATAATTTTATTTGGATATTTTCTTTAAGTATTCGCCATAGCCGCTTTTCTCAAGTTCTTTAGCCAGTTGTAAAAGAGCTGCTTTTTGTATAAAACCCATACGCCAGGCAATTTCTTCTGGGCAACCGATTTTTAATCCCTGTCTTTTTTCAATCACACGTACATATTCTGCTGCATCGCCCAGGCTTTCAAATGTACCCGTGTCGAGCCAGGCAAAGCCACGGTCAAGTACTGCAACCTTTAATTTTTTTTGTTGCAGGTAATGGTCATTCACTGTTGTAATTTCATACTCTCCCCTTGCACTTGGCTGAATATTCTTTGCGATTTCAACCACGTTGTTATCATAAAAATGCAAACCAGGCACTGCGTAACTGCTTTTGGGTGTAGTTGGTTTTTCTTCAATGCTAATTGCATTTTTTTCAGCATCAAACTCAACAACGCCATAGCGTTCAGGATCACTTACCGGGTAGGCAAAGATTACAGCTCCATCCGGATCAACACTGTGCTGCAGCAGTTTACTGAAGCCACTACCATAAAAAATATTATCACCCAAAACCAGAGCCACACTATCACTGCCAATAAATTCCTCTCCAATTACAAATGCCTGCGCAAGACCGTTAGGCACTTCCTGTTTCGCATATTCAATAGCACATCCCCACTGGCTTCCATCGCCCAGTAATTTTTTAAACTGGTACTGGTCTTCGGGTGTGGTGATCACCAATATCTCTTTTATGCCGGCCAGCATCAAAGTACTCAGCGGATAATAGATCATCGGCTTATCATATACCGGCATCAGTTGTTTGCTTATTCCTTTTGTAATTGGATATAATCTTGTTCCTGATCCACCTGCCAATATTATTCCTTTCATACGGCTGCTATTTATTGTATTGTTCGTTATAATATTTTTGATAGTCGCCACTGGTTACATGATTTAACCACTCTCTGTTTGCAAGATACCAATCAATTGTTTTAGAAATCCCTTCCTCAAACTGCAATGAGGGCAACCAACCCAGTTCTTCTTTCAATTTGGTTGCATCAATGGCATAGCGCAGGTCATGGCCTGCACGATCCGTTACATAAGTGATCAGTTTTTCAGAGCTGCCCTTTTCTCTTCCCAGTTTCTCATCCATCTGCCTGCACAATTCTTTTACCAGGTTAATATTTGTCCATTCATTATGTCCGCCAATATTGTAGGTTTCGCCGATTTTTCCTGAATGAAAAATAACATCAATAGCCCTTACATGATCCTCTACAAACAACCAATCCCGCACATTTTCTCCCTTGCCGTAAATAGGCAATGGTTTATTGTTGATGATATTGTGAATGCAGAGTGGTATCAGTTTTTCCGGGAAATGAAACGGCCCGTAGTTGTTACTGCAGTTACTGATCTTTACCGGCAATTTATAGGTATGATAAAATGCCCTTACCATATGATCGGAAGATGCTTTGGAAGCAGAATAAGGGCTCCGGGGATCGTACGCTGTTTTTTCGGTAAAAAATCCTGTTTCGCCCAACGAACCATACACTTCATCAGTAGAAATATGATAGAACACTTTTCCTTCCATATTACCTGCCCATGCTTCTTTTGCTGCCTGCAGTAAAGAAGCCGTACCTAAAACATTGGTGGTAACAAATGCAAGCGGGTCTGTGATCGACCTGTCCACATGGCTTTCGGCAGCACAATGCAAAACCCCTGTAAATTTATGTTTGTCAAATAATGTACGCAACAACAACAGGTCAGTAATATCTCCTTTTACGAACCGGTAGTTGGGATCGCTTTCTATATCCCGTAAATTTTCGAGATTACCGGCATAGGTCAGTTTATCAAGATTAACGATCGTATACTGAGGATATTTCTTTACAAATAACCTTGTTAGATGGGAACCAATAAAACCTGCACCGCCGGTTACTAAGATTGTATGCATATAGATAATTGCATTTTGCGGGGCAAAAATAAGACTAATTATCCGCTATAACTGAACAGGCAAAATCTTAACGAATATTGAACAAACCCATTGGGTTTAACATTACAACCCGGCAAAAGCTACATGAAAATACTGTTTGATCTCGTTTACATCAAATTGCTCGGCCCTTTTTGCTGCTTTACTTAAAAAGCGTTGCCGTAATGCCTGATCTTCCATCATCTTTTTCATGGCATTGGCAAGAGAAATCACATCCTTAACAGGCGTTAAAATTCCGTATTCTCCTATCTCATAATTATTGATGGCCCGGTGGTGCAAATCTGTATCGGGTGCCAGCAATTCCCGGGGGCCGCTGCTGCAATCTGTTGAAATGACCGGCTTGCCGCATGCAAGCGCTTCTATTAACACATTGGGAAACCCTTCCACGTTAGAACTCAATACAAAACAATCGCTGCGGTTCACGTATTTAAAAGGATTCTTATCAAAGCCACAGAAAACGATCTTATCCATTAAACCCAGGTCTTTTACTTTTTGCTTTAACTCCTCTTCCATAATACCGGCACCAACGATCAATAATTTACAGGGCAGGTTCTTTAAAATAAAGAAGGCCTGTATAAGTAACAACTGGTTTTTTTCCTTTCTTAAATTACCTACGGTTATAAAATGAAAAGTATCTTTCTCAAAAACAAATTCCGGCTCATCAACTGCATTTGATTTTATCAGTTGCAGGTCAACCGGGTTATAAACTACCCGTACCGGTGTTTTAATTTTAAAATTCTCTATCAGGTCGGTTTGTATAGCGTATGAATTGGCAAGGATAAGATCGGCACGTTTGTAGGAATACATCACCATGAATTTTGAGAACATGCGGTAAATGGCCGAATGACTTTCCTGCATGGTGGTCTGGTGCGTACCCTCACACATAATAACGCGGCCACGATAGCCCAGGAAGCTTTTCATAATGGCGTTGATGTAGCAGGGACGATATAAAAAAGCTACAGAATTATGAATATTATTCTTCTTACAATACCTGAATACACGCAATGATATCTGTGGCAGTCGTAAAAACCGGATGACCTTATTCTGCACCAGTGGCTGATTCAGGTTGAACACTTTTATTTCGGGGGGGATGGTATAATCTACATAATTGCTGTACAGGGCCAGGTGGATTTCAAAATCGTATTTCAAATGCTCGAGCAGGAGCGATACCACCCGCTCGGCCCCGCCGGTTTGCAGGGTGTTTATAAAGATCAGCAGCTTTGGCTTAATACCGTTCATTCGTTTCATTTTTGCCCGGGTGCAAATATCAGTTATTTATTTGGGGAAGCTTTAAAAAGATGCCCTCTACTGCATGCATCATATTGTTTACCGAAAAACGTTTTTTTGTATTTTCTATTATTTTCTCACGGTTAAAATCAGCTCCTATCGCATCATTGATGGTTGCTGCAAAAGCAATAGGGTCGGCATCATTGACCAATAAACCATTTTCGTTATCAGCAATTATTTCTGCAATACCCCCTGGCACATTAAAAGCAACTACCGGTATACCATGGGCACCGGCTTCCAGCAGCACATTGGGAAAACCTTCGTAATAAGACCCTAAGAGGAACAGGTCCGTGTCTTCCATACCACTGAAGGGATCTCTCTTTATCCCTTTTAAAAAAACCTTATCCTGCAATTGGAGATTATTTATCAGCTTTTGCAATACGTTTAGTTTATTTCCTTCGCCAATGATATAATATTTAAAGGAAATACTAAGCAGGCCTGCCGCATGAATCAACCGCTCAATTCCTTTTTCTTCACTCAGCCTGGCTACGGTTAGAAACTTATAAACACCATCATTTCTCTTGATTTCAGAATTACTTTCACTTCCTGAATTTTCTTCTATAGCATTACGAATCACTATTGTTTTACCGGCATCAATTGAATAATTTTTCACCAGGTCCTGCTGCATATAGGCCGACTGGCAGATAACAATATCGAACCGTTTATAAAATCTTTTTATCAGCCAGCTATACAGAACAGGCATTTTTGCCTGCCTGCTGTTAATAGTTACAATGCTCGCCTCCCGGGCAACAAATTTTATTGTTGCATCAAACTGTTTTCTGAAGATCGCCAGGTACAAATTCAAATGGCTGGCGGTAGAAAAAATAATATCGGGCTTAAATTTATTAACAACCTTTTTAATGGCAGTTAGAGAAAATAAAACCCTGTCTTTTTTGAGATCGATGATCTCAACAGCTGCATTATTAATTTCATGAAAAGGGCTGGTATTATCAACCACCACCAGGCAAACTGCAAATCTGCCATTATCAATATGATTACAAACCTGTGAAACAAATTTTTCGGAGCCGCCACATTCCAATGAGGGCGTAATTATTAAAAGCCTTACCCTGTTTTCAGTTTTAGCATTCATATATCAGGGTTTTACAAAAAAAGCGACCAGGTTTGGAGTTTTTGTTGCCACCGCATCTTTAAGCCCTGCAGCAATTGCCAGTTTTACAAGCACCTGCTTAATAAAATATTTTACGGAGCCTAGCCTCCATTTTTCTATATCAATATTTATACACCCTTCGGTATTAAAGCCATGCCTGGAAGCCAATGCCTGCAAAGCCGCAATATCAAATGACTGCATATGCTGCATCCCGTGAAATTCACTTTTGCAGAAAGGGCAGAAATTTACATGCTGGTTAAGGTCTTCATTAAAAGGTGTGGTGATGAATATTTTTCCGCCTGGTTTTAATATCCTGAAAAGTTCCTGCATAGTTACTTGCAGTGTTTTATCCTGCAGGTGTTCGATGGTTTCAATAAGCGTAATAAGATCAAACTGTTCATCTTCAAAAGGAGTTGGCAATTCTTCGATCAATACCAATTGTTTCAGGTTGGGATTATTTTCAGCCCTTCTTTTTGTTTCATTGATCGAATCTTCCGAAAAATCTACCCCGTAAAAATTAACAGAAGTGACTTTCAGCATTTCTTTCAGCAAATGGCCTGCACCACAACCATAATCCAGCACATCACCCTTCAGCAGTTCTTTCCGTTGAATAAATTTAACAATACCCGGCGCCATGGTTGCCGTAAAATACTGCTGTTGACGGGATGCGTTCTTACTCTGCCAGTCCCAGAATGCAGCAATATCTGCAGCTGTCCAGTCAGAAGGTTCTTTATGTACTACTTTCAAAATCGTTTATGTTTTTCCTGGTCTTAAAAACTTATTGTTTAATAATAAACCCCTGCCCGGTTGTAAGCATGATGACTGGTTCGGCTTTATCAGCAAAAAAATCATCCATTGCTTTTTTTGCACCGGGACAGGTTGCAAATCCATAATCATCGCATATTATCATACCTCCTTTATTCAGCTTTTCATAAAAAAAAGAAAGCGAATCAAAAGTTGGCTGGTATAAATCTACATCAATATGTACAAAGGAAAAGCCGGTAGCTTCAGCTTCAGTAAACCTTTCCGGTATCCAGCCCTTATAATATTTTACAAAATCAAATGCGGCAAGATTATTTCTACAGGTTATTTCGTCAGTTGCCAAATTTCCGGCATTCCAATAATCCCCGTCTTCTTTTCTGGGCATGCTTAACCCTTCGAAAGAATCAAAAAGATGTAACGATTTTTTTAAGTCATACTTCCGGATAAATTCGCAGATGAACCAGGCTGTAGCTCCTTTGTAAACACCGCATTCAGCCATATCACCTGGTACATGCTTAACCAGATTCAAAAACTGGTTTACGGTGTATTTTCTGTCAATTGAATGAAAGTCGGTCCCGACCAGCTCAGCATATTTTTTTTCAAAAATTTCATCATCCCGCCAAACCTGGCCGGCCTCTGTAAAATGAAAATGCGGGTAAAACATATTGGCAAGCCTTTCCATGGCATAATGCCGCTGTTCTTTATTCCTGCCAATGATCCACTTAGCCGAGATACGTAAAAAGTACCAGGCATTTACAAAGAAACAGGGCTTTGATCGTTTATTTTTTTGCATTGCTTCCATAAACACTGAATGCTTTTATCCTGCTCATCAAAATGAATATGACTAAATATATACATAAACCGATTGACAGCTTATAAAAAGATTGTATGCCTGCTGGCAATACAAAATAATACAGTAATGCCAAAGCGGGAAGGTTAGCCGCTATTACAGCAGTTGTATATTTTAAAAGCCTGCCATACTCAATAGTAGTAAAATATTTTTTGCAGATAAAATACATTCCAATAAAGTTGATGATATTGATAAGTATGACACCATAGGGATAACCATATTCGCCATACGATTTTGTGAACAACCAGATTGCAAATATTAAAAGTAGATTTAAAGTTACCTGGTATAACAGCGACTGCTTAATTGCCTGCATGGAAATAAATATACGGGTAACAACAGCGTTAATGCCTATGCTGAAAATGGTGATCGATAATAGCTGCATAAATTTAGCCGAATCAATAACCGCCTGTTGGGTAAAACTTCCCCGTTGATAAAACAGGGCAGTAATGGGCTCAGCAAAAACAAACATAAAACACCCCACAGGCACCAGTATAAACACCATCAGCCTGGAGGTGTGCAAAAAAGTTTCATTCATGGCTGCATGATCATTTCTGGCAACTTCCTCATTTAATTTAATGCCGCTTACATTGGCTAATTGAGAGCTTACCAGCGTGTTGGGTATATCGGCAATATTTTTTCCATAGTTCATAATACTGATGATACCGCTTCCAAAACCACTCAGCAGGTATAACGGGAACATGCTGCTGGCAACGGTTGTTATCTGCCCCAGCTCGGCATAGAACACATTGCTCCAGGTAGTTTTCTGTATGGCTGGCTTTTTAAAAGTAAATTTCCAGCCGGTTACTTTATGCAGAATATAGATTTGTATGATGAGATTTACCGCATAGGATATCAGTCCCCCGATAATAACACTCAGCACATCATATTTCTCCTTCAGCAAAAAAATACAAACGATCACCACACAGCTTTTAACAATGCTGATGATCATAGGCAAACTAAAATATTTTAATGAAGCAAGTATGTTATTGAGATAATTGGTAAGTACATTAAAAATAAAAAAGAGGGAGCCTGCAAAAAAATAATTGCGATAAGTGATTATATCAGCTGTTGTAAATTTTGAAATAAGGCCAAAGATGGCTGTCCCGTAAAAATACATGAGGGCCGTAAACAGTAAACCTATCAGAACATAGACCAGCAGGAAATAATTCAGAAATTCCATGGCCTTGTTATCTCCTTCTTCCTGCCGCAACCGCATCGATTCCGGAATAAGTACAGCCGTATCAATACTGTTGATAAAGCCGGAGAAAAGGACCATGCTGGTAAAAACAAAAAAGTAGATATCGGTTTTTATATCGCTGCCAAAATAACGGGCAATGATCACGGTTAGCAAAAAAAGGATTCCCTTGGAGATAATATTGAATACCACAGAAAGGATCATGCCCCTTTTATACGATTCTGTCTTGATGATCCCCAAAAAATTCATTAGCCCGGATGTTGATGAACAGTGATTTTTAACTAATTCCCTGCGGGAATATTTTTTTGCCATGGATTGCGATCATTTACACAGATAAATACAATTCTGATTCTGTGTTTCTGTGGCAAATCCATTTTAACTGCGGCAGAATACATCTTCAAAAATAGTGGTTAAGGTTCAAAATCAATTCTCCTGCAAACATTTACTCCTTTACCTTTGCGCCATGCATTACGCTTCAATTGAAAACCTGGCCAAATCGTTTGGTATAAGAACGCTTTTTAAGAATATTTCCTTTTATGTGGAAGAAGGCGATAAAATTGCCCTGGTTGCCCGCAATGGCAGTGGTAAATCTACCTTATTAAAAATTATTGCCGGACTTGATACCGCCGACAGTGGTACCGTTTGGGTACACAAAGACATAAAAGTGATCATGCTGCAGCAGGACACCGCATTTGAAGAGAATAAAAGCATCTGGGACAATGTGCTTAAAATGGACAACCCGGTTGTAAGGGTTGTGAAGGAATATGAAATGTGCCTGGAACAGGAGGAAGAAAATATTGGAAAACTCACCGACCTGATGGCCAAGGTAGATGAACTGAATGCGTGGAACTTCGAAAGCGAACTGAAACAGATACTGGGCAAACTAAACCTGCATCATTTAAATGAGCCGGTTAAAAACCTCAGTGGCGGCCAGCGCAAAAGAGTAGCGCTGGCACAGGCATTGATCGAAGCACAGCTGCACGAAGGAAAATGCCTGCTGATACTGGATGAACCTACCAACCACCTGGATGTGCAGATGATCGAGTGGCTGGAGGATTATTTATCATCTCAGAAAGTTACGCTCCTCTGTGTAACGCATGACCGCTATTTCCTGGACGCTGTTTGTAATGAGATCCTGGAAATGGACGATGAGAAAATTTATGTGTACAAAGGAGATTACGATTATTTTTTAGAGCAGAAAAGTCTGCGCCAGGAAATACAGGCCAGTGAACTGCAGAAAGATAAAAATATTTTCAGGAAAGAACTGGAGTGGATGCGCAAACAGCCAAAAGCCCGTACCACCAAATCAAAATCTCGGCAGGATGCATTTGCAGATATTGAAGAAAGAGTAAGCCAGAAAAAAGAAGAGGTGGAAGTGAGTTTGCAGGTAAAGATGACCAGGCTTGGTGGTAAAGTGCTGGAGATGAAAAAAGTGTACAAGAATTATGGCGACAAAGTGATACTGAAAGGTTTTGATTACACTTTCAAAAAAGGCGAACGTATTGGCATTGTAGGTAAGAACGGAATCGGCAAATCAACCTTTCTGAAAATTGCTTTACAACAGGAAAAGCCCGACAGCGGAAAGATCAATCATGGCGATACGGTTGTGTTTGGTAATTTTAACCAGGAAGGCCTGCAATACAAAGAAGATAAACGCGCCATTGAATATGTTAAGGATTTTGCGGAATTCTTTCCTCTGGCCGATGGTGGAAAAATTTCTGCTACCCAGTTCATGGAAAAATTTGGTTTTGCATCCGAGCAGCAATACACACCATTAAGCAAGCTAAGCGGTGGCGAAAAAAGAAGACTGCATTTACTGAGCATTCTTTTCCTGAACCCTAATTTCCTGATTTTAGATGAACCTACCAATGATCTTGACCTGCAGACATTGAGAACACTGGAAGAATTTTTACTCGATTTCCCGGGCTGCATTTTAATTGTAAGCCATGACCGGTATTTTATGGACCGCATGGTAGATCACCTTTTTGCTTTTGAAGGAGATGGTGTCATCAAAGATTTTCCGGGTAACTATACCTTATATCGTGCACACAAAGAAAAAGAGTTGACCGTTGACCGAGGTTCGTTGTCCGGTAAGCCTGCTCTGGCAATAAAGGCCGTACAACCAGCAACAAACAACGAACAGCGTTCTTCAGAACAACGAAAGCCTTCTTTCAAAGAAAAATTCGAATTTGAACAACTGGAAAAAGAAATTCCTGCGCTGCAAAAAGAAAAAACAGACATCGAAGAAAAAATGAATGCGGGTGGCATGGATTATGATGCTTTACAAAAAGCTGCGGAGCGAATCAGCACTATTGTGCAATTGCTCGATGAAAAAGAAATGCGCTGGCTTGAGTTAAGTGAAATGATCTAAGTTCTGCCAAGTGGTATGCATACTTCAATCCGGGTGCCCAAACCTGGCTGAGAATAAATGGCACATTCGCCCTGTAGCATGCTGGTACGTTCCTTAATTCCAATGAGTCCAAAAGTAAGCTGATCTTTTTTTGCCTGTGTATCAAAACCAATTCCGTCATCTTCAATAGTGAGCCGGATTGTATGGTCCTGCTGGGCGATGTTTACTTTTACTTTTTTGGCCGAGGCATGGCGTACAATATTGGTGAGCGACTCCTGCAGAATCCTGAATATACCGATGGAAATATCCGGGTGAATATTGGTATCATCAAAACTATTACCGTATTCAATTTCCACAACCATTCTTCTGCCCAGTTCACCAACCTGCCATTCCAGTGCAGCATTAAGTCCAAGATCATCAAGTACGCTGGGCCGCAACTCTGTAGAAATACGCCTGATCGATCTTACCGTATTATCTACCAGCAATAAAGCATTATCAAACTTATCTTTAATAACAGCATCCTCCTGCCCGGTTTTTCTCATAAGCCAGGCAATATCCATTTTTAATCCTGTTAATTGTTGTCCCAGTTCATCATGTATTTCCCGGGCTATGCGTAAGCGTTCTTCTTCTCTTACCCTTTGCAAATGGCGGCTAAGTTCCCGTAACTGTTTACTGCTTTCTTTCAGGCTGCTTTCGGCCTGCTTACGTTCTGTAATATTGCGGATGAATGCACAAAATGACCGGCCCGTTTCCTGCTCAACCGGCAGGATAGATAATTCAATAGGGAATAATATCCCGGCCTTGTCACATGCTGTTACTTCAATCAAACGGTTTAAAATTGGCCCTTCACCGGTTTGCAGGTAGTGCTGCATGCCCCGCTGGTGGGCATCTTTATATTCAGCAGGTATGATAGTTTCTACCAGGCTTTTGCCAATGACCTCATCAGCTTTCCAGCCAAATATATTTTCTGCCTGCGGGTTCCAGAAGATTATTTTTGATGCCGAGTCCACAATAATAATGGCATCCAATGCAGAGTTCAGGATTAGCCTTTTACTTTCTTCGCTGTTAATGATACGCTGCTCACTTATCTTTTTTTCAGTAACATCCAATGTAATACCAATATAGCCGCTCACCAGGCCTTCGTTATTAAATACTGGTACAGCCCTGCCATTTAGCCAGCGTATTTTTCCTTCTTTGTCAACAATTCTATATTCAGAAAAAGATTCCGACTTCATTTCGGTTTTGCTGTACCAGCTCTTTTGAAGCCAGTCCCTGTCATCCGGGTGCACTGCATTCAGCCATCCATTGCCCATCGCCTCTTCAAAACGCATACCGCTGTACTGCATCCAGGTTTCGTTTACATAAGTCGTTAAGCCATTGGCATCCGTTTCAAAAATGCCTACAGGTGCAGTTCTGGTCAGTGTTTTAAACCGTATTTCACTTTCGGCTATCCTTTTTTCATTTTCTTTAGCGTCTGTTATGTCACGAAAGAAAACAGACAGCCCGTCTGCTGCCGGATAAACCAGGTTTTGAAACCATCTTCCATACGCTTCCACATATTCCTCTACAGTCAACATTTCCTGGCTTTCCATGGCCTGGTAATAAGCTTTATAAAAAGGATTCGTTTCCTGTTGAGGAAACTCGGTCCACATATGTTTGCCAATAAGGTAAGCCGGATCTTTACCCAGTAATTCGCCTGCCCGTTTATTTACATATTTATAATTCCAGTTTCGGTCTATTGCAATAAAACCATCCGAAACCCTTTCATACATTTCCGAAAGAGCCCGTTCAGTCTTTTTCCTTTCACTGATATCAACAACAGAAGTTAACCAGTGTACAGATCCATTCACCAGGATTTTTTCGGTTGATAACAGAACGGTTAAAGGCTTGTTTTGTATGGTCTTAAAAGCAAGTTCAGCATTTATCAGCTCACCCTTTTCAGCAAGCTGCTGCCACATGTGCTTTATATTATCCTCATTTAATACACCGGCAGCAAGGGCAGTTTTTCCGATTACATGTTCCTTTGTAAGTCCTATCAAAGCAAGCAGGTTCTCATTGATATCCGTTATAAGGTGCTGTTCATCAGTAAGCACCATGCCTACAAGGTTATTATGGAATATCCTTAAAAAATCCGAATCGTACTCAGGTGTCATCCGGCCTGTATTAATTGGTAAATTTGCTGAACAGCTTTTTGCTAAATACAATATACGCCAAAATTCCTGTAGACAGCTTATACAAAAAACTATAGCTTCATTTAAATATCCAGCCACACAAAATGAAATGAACTAAATGCCGGGTTAAAGAATTTGAGTAACTTACTGCTACATTTATCAACCTGCTATATGAACCAACGCTTTTATTCCCTTGACGTTTTTCGTGGTGCCACGGTGGCATTAATGATCCTGGTTAACAATCCCGGCAGTTGGGGACATATTTTCCCTCCGCTGGAACATGCAAGCTGGCATGGTGTTACGCCAACTGATCTGGTATTCCCGTTCTTTTTATTTGCCGTAGGCAATGCCATGGCATTTGTTATGCCTAAGCTGGATGCAGCAGGCGAAAGCGCTTTCTGGAAAAAAGTGATCATTCGTTCACTGCTCATTTTTGGAATCGGTATGTTCTTAAACTGGTTCCCTTTTATTAAATATGATGATGCTGGTAAAATAGTTGCCAAACCTTTTGAAACCCTGCGCATTTTTGGTGTACTGCAGCGCATAGCCGTAAGCTATTTTTTTGCTGCCATCATTGTGCATTATTTTAAAGTGCGTGGTTCATTTGTGGTAGGCATGTTCATTTTACTGTTCTATTGGTTTTTGTGTGTAGCAGCAAATCCATCAGATCCGTATAGCTTAAGTGGCTGGTTTGGTACCAATGTAGATAAAGCCATCCTGGGCGAAAAACATATGTACCATGGTGAAGGTGTGGCATTTGACCCCGAAGGCCTGATGAACAGCTTTGCGGCCATTGTACAGGTGATACTCGGCTTCCTGGTGGGTAATTATATTTTACAAAAAGGTAAAACAGCTGAAATGCTCAATGGTTTATTTGTTGCAGGCTGCGTGCTGGTGTTTGCAGGGTTTTGCTGGGATATGGTTTTTCCGATCAACAAAAAAATATGGACCAGCAGTTATACCATTTACACAACCGGCCTTGCCTTGCTTATATTATCCATGATGATATACCTGCTCGACTTTAAAAACACAAAGGGCGTATGGAGCCGCTTCTTTGATGTATTTGGCAAGAACGCTCTTTTTATTTTTGCCATGAGCGCCCTTATACCACGCTCACTCGGGCTCATACGCATCAGCAATGGTTTAACCGATGCAGGCAAACCAAAATACCTGAACCCCCTGGGCTGGTTTTACAAAAACTGCTGCAAGCCTCTATTCACCAGCGATCCACGCATTGGCTCGTTCATCTATGCGCTTTGCTTTATTGCCATGATGTGGTTTTTAGCCTGGCTGCTGGATAAAAAGAAGATCTATATTAAAGTGTGATCTTTTCCGAAGGAGGCTGTGCCTGTGTACCCGGCAGTTCATCATTGTGGAGCTGCGGTGGCGTCGCACTCTTGTACAGTTTATCTTTGATCAGCATTAAACCTTTGAGTAAGGAATTTATGAAACAGATTTACAAGCCCTACTCAGTTCCCAATCTGCTTCAACGCCTCCTCAGTTTCATGTACAGGCATGTCACAGGTTTTATCTCTGCAAACATAAATGGCCGTTTGGCCTGGAAGTAATTTATGCTTCAGCAATGCAAGGTTACCTTCGGCTTTGCCACCGAGCAGGATCACGTTGGGTAAATAATATGTATCAAGCTCTTGCCGTATCTTTTTAAAATCATCTCCTAATATGGCTACCTCGTATAACGGACTTGTAAACAATGCCTGCAATATGCCCCAGTTTGCATAAAAATAAATATTACGTTGTACGTCAGCTTCCACATTTACCAGCATTTGTTCAGCCATGCTGATATAGTTATCCTTATTTAAAAAATGACCTAATAAAAAAAGATTCTTCGCCATTTCGCTGTTGGAAGAAGGAATTACATTATCAGACAATTCCATTTTACGCACGATCAGGTCGGCGTATTGATTATGGGTATAAAAAAACATTTTAGATTCATCATCAAAAAAATGCGCTAAAACATACTGCATCAGTTTATCAGATTCCGTCAGCCATTTTTCATCAAATGTTGCCTGGTATAGTTCTGTAAAAGCGGCTATGGTAAATGCATAATCGTCCAGTAATGCATTAATAGATGCTATACCGTTCTTGTAATTACGTTTCATTTCTCTATTGGCAGCTATAGTATTTTGTAAAAGAAAACCGGCACAGCTAATGGCAGCATCCAAAAATCTGTCTTCATTAAAAACACGATAAGCCTTAGCGTAACCTGTAATCATCAGGGCATTCCAGCTGCTGAGTATTTTATCATCAAGGCCCGGTTTAATTCTGGCACTTCTAATATGCAAGAGTTTTTCTTTTGCTGCATCAATTTTAACTTTCAGTTCATCAACAGATAATTTAAAATCTTGTGCAACGGTTTCATCTTTTTTATTTCTCAATAAAATACTGTTACCATGCTCCCAGTTACCGGCATCTGTAATATTGTAGTACTCCGAAAACAGTTTTGCACCATCTCCCAGAACATCATCTACTTCTTCTTTTGTCCACACATAAAATTTCCCTTCCACACCTTCACTATCGGCATCCA
>JBJTMN010000228.1:0-3496 GCA_046070545.1 Ferruginibacter sp. | reverse complement strand
GTGCTGGCCCGTTTCAGCAATGGCAATGCTGGCTTTACCGCAGCCGAAATGGCTTATTTTGAAAAGACCGGGCGTACCAATGATATTGCAGATATAAAAACCCTGCAAGGTATTGCCGCAGGTAAAAAGATCGTTGTAGATAAATTTATACGGGTAGCATGCCCTGCTTATGGCACCACCATTTTATCAAAGCGGCTCGATCATTTTTTAAATATCAGCCTGAATTTGCTGGGCACTTTATTTGGCCCGGCAGGTACTGCATTAACAGCCGAGTTTAAAGAACTGATATCAGCTGCTGTAGATACAAAAAATGATCCCGACCAGTTGCCTGGCCTGGAAGCGATGAATCCGGCTTCTCCTTTTTTAAAGATTCTGAACAATCCGGATAATAGTATCAACAGCCCGTTAACCGTTATATCAGGCAACTGTGGCGTAAAATTTAATTTAAAGGCGCTGCTCATTATTGCCAGCAAATTATTTTACATGCGGGATAACGACCTGGTGGTGGATACCAAATCGATGTATTGCGGCAGCAGGAGAAATATACCCATTCAGTATTTTTTTGATGAAGGGCCTGATGTAGACCATGTACATTATTTTAAAAACAAAAAAACACAGGATGCTCTTTTGCTGGCCATCAGATCAACAACAGCCTCCATTCCTAACTTCAGCATTTTTGAGCAATCAGCACAGGCTGCCCTCGACAGAAATGCATTGCTTGGCCTGGACGGAGGTGGAGTGTACACCGATAAGGTAACCGGCAAAAAGCCCATCGCTATTTTATTGCCGGGCATCATGGGCTCCAACCTTGACCAGGGAAATAAAAAGATATGGATCAATTACCTGCGTTTCCTGGTAGGCGATCTTAATAAATTAGATATCAGTAAAAAAGATATCCTGGCATCATCGCTTATCAAAACATCCTATAAAAAACTGGTCGACTTTTTAAGTGATGAGTATGATGTTGTTACCTTCCCCTTTGATTGGCGTTTGCCGCTTACCGATGCTGCAGAATTGCTGAAAGCCAGGGTTGAACAATACCTGGCCTTTAAAGTGCCTGTTAAAATAATAGGCCACTCTATGGGCGGTGTGGTTACCCGTGATTTCATCATCAACCATCCTGCAACCTGGAAAAAACTGAATGCCTCCAAAGATTTTAAACTGTTATTGCTGGGTGCTCCACTCGGAGGCTCGTACCGCATTCCTTATGTGCTGGCCGGTAAAGATCCCATTATCAACCAGCTTAGTAAGATTGACCTGAAACATACCAAAAAGGAACTGCTGGATATGTTTCGCAAATATCCCGGCTTACTGGGCCTGCTGCCTGTTGCAAAAGATACGGTTGATTTTGCAGATCAGAATGTGTGGCAGCAAATGCGCAATGCTTCATTGTTCGACTGGAATATACCTGACAAAAAAGATCTGCAGTTCTGGGGGGCATACCGGGATAATGTACTCGCAAAAATGGATTCAATCGAGCTTGATAATGTTGTTTACATAGCCGGTAAGGATGACGCTACGGTTTGCGGTTTTGAAATAAATAATAACCTGCCGGATGAAAAACTGGTTTTTAAAAGCACGGCAGAAGGTGATCAGTCTGTAACCTGGGATACAGGTATTCCTAAAAAACTGTTTAATACAGACAGGCTGTATTTTGTGAATGTTTCGCATGGAGCACTTGCAAACAACGCAGATATTTTTAATGGTATTTCTGAAATATTAAAGACCGGTAAAACAGAATTGTTAAGCCGAAGCAGACCGGTATTAAGAGGCATGCAATCTGTTTTTGATACTGTAGAAGAAGAAGTATATGAAACAGATGAAACCGGCCTGGAGAACACCATCCTGGGTATTAAGGAAAAGAAAGCTGCAGAAAAGGCAGGCTCCGTTCCTTTAAAAGTAAGCGTAAGCAATGGCGATCTGTTCTACAGCCGGTATCCAATAATGGTAGGGCATTTTATTAATGATGGTATAACCAGTGCTGAAAAAGTGATTGACAATTACACTGGTAACCAGCTTAGCCAAAGACACAGGCTGAATATGTATGCAGGTGTAATTGGCAGCAACGAAGTATTTGTAAACTTTAAAAATGAATTTAAAGGAGCGGTTGTAGTTGGATTGGGAGCACCAGGCAGGCTTAGCTCTTATCAGCTTGCACAAACGGTGGAATTGGGTGTCATAAAATATATGCTGGAGCTGATCAATCTTTATAATAAAAATGAAACAGCCAATATTCCGGCTGAAACAGGAATATCTGTATTGCTAATTGGTTGCGGTTATGGCGGTTTGTCAATTGAGAGTTCTATACGCTCTATAGTGCAAGGTGTGCAGAACGCCAACAAAAAAATGGAGCAATTTAAAACCGAAGGTTTAAAACTGATAGAGCACATAGAATTTGTTGAGTTGTTTGAAGACAGGTGCCTGCAATGCCTGTACATACTAAGCAGGATCGAAAATGAGGAGGACAGCGCCCTTAATATAAGGATGCCCAAAAAGCAATACAGGAAACTACTGGGTTCCCGCATACGTATACCTATGGAGAATGAAGCGGATTGGTGGACACGCATAACAGTAGAATTGCATGAAGAAAAAGGAGAGGAGGCTGATGCAACAGAAAGATCGCTGCGCTTTGCATGCAGTACCGGTAGCGCCCGGGAAGAAGAACGTGATCTGCAGACCAGTCCCGAAATAATAAACGACCTGGTAGAGGATATGAGTACCAATAATAACTGGGATGCCGGTATGGCTAAAACGGTTTTCGAATTACTGATACCTAATGATTTTAAAGATGAGATAAAAAAACAGAGTAACAGTCTGTGGGTATTGGATCATGCAGCTGCTGCATATCCCTGGGAATTACTGCAGGACAGTACCGGTAATGCCAGGCCACTTTGCTGCAATGCTGGCATGATACGGCAACTGAAGCTGGAAGATTACCGTATAAAGGTTGATTCGGTTGCAGGTAAAAAAGCATTGGTTGTCGGCGATCCGGATCTGAATGGTTTCCCCTATGCAAGGCAACTGCCTGGTGCTTTTAAAGAAGCAAACCTGGTAGCATCCATTCTGGATGAATATGGTTATGAAATGCCTGATAATTGTTTTAAAAAATCATCTACACAGATCATCAATGCATTGTTTAAAGATGAGTATAAAATTATTCACCTGGCAGGCCATGGCATTTTTAATGAAAAAAGACCCAAAGCATCGGGCATGTTAATTGGTAACGGTGTGTTTTTGAGTACAAAGGAAATCTGCCAGATGAGTAAAGTGCCCGAACTGGTTTTTGTAAACTGTTGTTTTTTGGGGAAGGTTGATGATAAAAGTGAAGCACTCTTCAGCAAACGCTATAAACTTGCAGCCAATATTGGCACACAGCTTATCATGAATGGAGTAAAGGTTGTTATAGCAGCGGGCTGGGCTGTGGATGATGCCGCAGCATTATATTTCACAGGTATATTTTACCATTCCATGCTGGGAGGGAATAATTTCGGGGATG
>JBJTMN010000227.1:0-2136 GCA_046070545.1 Ferruginibacter sp. | reverse complement strand
TCAAATTCAGCAACTGCTGAAATTCAAGTAATAAAAGGATCATATTGGGATGATAGTTCTGCGTCATCACCACGGCATTTCCAATAGCACGCATACAGCCGATCTCGGCCTCGGGCGAAAGTTGCTGAAGCTGCTTATTTTTAATGATACTGTCGGCTATATGATTGGCCAATGCAAACCCAAAAAGCCGCAGCCTGGCTTCATGCACTACTCTTTTTAATACAACTCCGTTCCAGAAAGCTTCTACAAACAGGGCTTCATACAAAATGGATATGCCAAAAATAGTTTCACCCAGGGAGAACTTCAGGCCATACTTTACCACAAAATTGGTTACAAATATTTTCGCTTTGTAGATCAGTCCCAACACCAATAAGTTCTTTTTTGAGATCCGTTTAAACGGATCAATACCCAGTATCTTCAGTTCCGGGTCGGGCAGTTCCAATGCCGTACGTGCCAGTATATTTTTTACACTGAATACACCCGATTGCAGAAACTCCTTTGGATTTGCATGCATATTAATAACATCGCTCACCTCGTACACTGCTTTTAAAGCAATGATAAAAAGCAGGTAGAATTCGATCAGGATAGAAACCAGTGTTACCCCGGCAACCCAGCCATAATGAATAGTCCATGGCTCTGCAGCAAAATACACATCTACCCAAACAGTAGGAAAAACCAGTACAATACCTGTAATGGCTGAAAGCAGAATTCCTTTGATGGTTATCTTTTTGATCTTACGGGCCAGTTCCTCATCTGTAAAATCAAAAACAGTATGTGTAAGGTCTCTTCGGCGAAAAAAAATCAGGTAATACAGCCCAAACCTTTCCAGGGCAGAGGGTTTACTAGGAGGTAATTGAAAATGATTGGACAACGGTTAAAATTAAAGTGACAAATATATGCTTAAAAAGAGTTGACAATATTGCCTAAATTTGCGCCCTATGGCAAACGAAACAAACAATTTTGCGGAACTTATTTCGCATTGCAAGGAGTACGGATACATTTTTCAATCCAGTGAAATTTATGATGGTCTGGCAGCTGTATATGACTATGGTCAGAATGGTGCCCAGTTAAAAAAGAACATCCGTGATTACTGGTGGAAGAGCATGACCCAGATGCACGACAATATCGTGGGTATTGATGCTGCTATTTTTATGCACCCAACCACCTGGAAAGCCAGTGGCCACGTTGATAATTTCAGCGACCCGATGATCGATAACAAGGACAGCAATAAAAGATACCGGGTGGATCATTTGATCGAAGGCTTTGCTGAAACATTACCTGAACATGATGCAAAACGTATATTGGACGAGATGGATGCTTTGCTGGCCAAAGATGATTATGCAGGCCTGAAAACATTAATTGAAGACAACAAGATACAATGCGCCATCAGCAAAACCTGCAACTGGACGGATGTACGCCAGTTCAACCTGATGTTCTCTACCGAGTTTGGTGCAGTGTCTTCCGATAACCCGGATGATAATAAAGTGTACCTGCGCCCCGAAACGGCACAGGGCATCTTCGTAAACTTTTTAAACGTGCAAAAGACCGGCAGGATGAAGATCCCTTTTGGTATTGCGCAAACCGGTAAGGCTTTCAGAAACGAAATTGTTGCAAGACAATTCATTTTCAGAATGCGTGAATTTGAACAGATGGAAATGCAGTTCTTCGTTCGCCCGGGCTCACAAATGGAATGGTATAATTTCTGGAAAGATGAAAGAAAGAAATGGCACGAGAGCATTGGCATACCTGCAGAAAAATTACGCTTTCACGATCACGTAAAGCTGGCACACTATGCAGATGCTGCATTGGATATTGAATTTGAATTCCCCTTCGGCTGGAAGGAACTGGAAGGTATTCACAGCCGTACTGACTTTGATTTAAAACAACACCAGGAATTCAGCAAAAAGAAAATGCAGTATTTCGATAATGATATCGATCCTGCAACCAACAAACCTTATGGCAATTATATTCCTTATGTAGTTGAAACCTCTGTTGGCTTAGACAGGTTATTCTTAACCATCATCAGCCTGGCCTATGCCGAAGAAAAATGGTTAAAAGAAGATGGCACTGAAGACAGCCGGGTGGTTTTAAAGATCCCGGCAAAGATCGCCCCAACCAAACTGGCGATATTACCAC
>JBJTMN010000226.1:0-4894 GCA_046070545.1 Ferruginibacter sp. | reverse complement strand
ACGGTTACGGATGCTTTTGGCTGTTCATTCAATACATCGGTTACATTAACAGTAGTAACAGCTCCGGCAAATGCATAACTCAGCACGTTATTTTGAGATACCGGATTTCCGTCTACCGTCCATTGATACAGAATTCCGGTCATTGAACTGTTGAAAGTATAGGTTTGATCTTTACAGACTTTTATCGGGCCGTTGATCGTAAGTGGCGTAGAAGCAAAACTGAATGGTACTGTTTTAATATCGGTACAAACCTGGCCGGTATTAATATTTGTAACACTAATGTTCATGGTAACAGTAGGGCTGCAACCAATTGTTGTATTTAACGTATAGGTATTACCGGTTCCGGTTAGCGGTGTTCCGCAGGTAGAAGACCAGCCAACAGAAGTTATGGTCCATCCACCCAGAACATTCGATGTGTTGTTCATGGTGATGGTATTGCTTCCGTTCAACCCGCAGGCAACACTGTAATTAAAATCGGCAACTACAGGAACCTGTGCATTTGTAATAACTGTGAAGGGACAGCCGTTACAGGTTACCGTTGCTGTAACACCATATACGCCTGCATTCAGGTAAGTATGTGTAACGGTAGTTCCGGTAGCAGTACCTCCATCTCCAAAACTCCAGCTAACTGTTCCGCTGCATCCTGTTAAGTTAACACTGAATGTTTTAGGATTACAACCCGTTACTGTAATTGCACTTAATGGATTGGATATAGGAGGAACGGGGTTACAGTTGCCCGGGCATGGCCCCGGTGAGTACACAACCGTAATTGAATTTGAAGTAGCCACACAACCTCCGCAATTTATTTTTACATAAAAAGTGCCTGCGGTGTTTGTAAAATAAGTTGGAAGCGTAGCACCGGGTATTGGTGAACCGTTTATGTACCACTGGTAAGTGCAGCCTACTCCCAGCGTAAATGCCTGGAATGTTACCGCCGGAGTTACATTGCAGTAGTATAAAGGATCACCCGTAGAAATTGTTACCGTTGGCAAAGGAACAGGTGATACTACATATGTTGCAACCGATTTACATCCACCAGGGAAAGTTACCTGTACTGTATAGCTGCCGGGAATAGTTACGTTGATCGTTTGCGTTGTTGCATTAGAGCCCCCCGACCATTGGTAGGTTCCGCCGGAAGGTGCTGATAATTGCAAAGTACCTGCACACAAACTTCCGGTAGATGTAATTGTAATTGCAGGAGGTAAGGTTGCTGTTACACTGATAGGGCTGCTTGTGCCACCACAGTTAGATACAGTGATAGTTCCGGAGCCGTGTATTTCATACGTTGCAGTACTGCCACCCTGCGGACTAATCAAAGTTGCTGCCGGAGATGTGCTCCACGTAAAAGGTCCTGTGCCTGTTGCCGGGCCAACGGTGATCTGTCCGCCAATACAGGCGGTAAATGGCCCGCCGGTTAAGGTTGGTGGCGGCACCTGGTTAACTGTAAGTGAGTATGCGCCAATACAACCATTTACTGTTGTACTTGCAGATACAAACCATGGGCCTGTACCATTAAAAATTATAGAAGCGTTCTCATCATAGGTGCCATAAGGCGCAGGGGGCTGAGCCAATGCCGGAACAACTGACCATACAAAATTTCCTCCCGGCAGGTTAGATGATGCAACATAATTAATTAAATCTCCCGGGCAAACCAGGTTGCTTCCTCCTACAGTTACAATAGGTGTAGGTTTTACAATTACCGAAAAACAAATCGGGTTTGCATTGCAATAATTAGGTGCGTTGGCAGTAATTGGTTGTCCGCAAACCTGGTAAACACCACTATTGATCCAGTTAACCTGGAAATTGGAAACCCCGTTGGGTCCTGTTGTAAAAGTATAATCTGTTCCCAATACACCCCCGGTAACCGTCCAGTCTGCCAAAGAAAAGTCCTGCGTCATATACATGCCCGTTGTGCCTGCACAAACACTGGTCATCCCGGTAATTTTAAACTTTGGTTTTACTGTGATTGACAATGTATAACTTCCTCCACATTTCTTTTTCGTATTCGGATTTGTATAATTAACTGTAAGGTTATAAGTACCCGGGGTTGTCCAGTCTATATTAATTTGCGGATTATTATTAGGAAAGGCATTTGGATACATTCCAGAGTTTACAATATTTCCGCCGCCACTTAAACTCCAGCTGTAAAAGGTACCGGGCATTACCGGTAAGGAATAGGTTTCTGTACTTCCTACGCATACAGTATTGTTTCCCTGTATCGGAATGGCTGGCCAAACTATATTCACAGGTAAAGTTGTTGTATTGCAAGATCCGCACCCCGTTGTTGTTAACGTAATGGTTGCCGGCAATATTCCCGGCTGTGCCACATTCCAGGCCACTCTTACACAATTGCCGGTTGTTGAGCCAATGATAGTTCCTCCATTAACCGACCAGGAATAACTGCCGCATGATTTGGTGCTGCAATAGGTTGCAGTATCGCCGGGACAAAGCATTTTATCGCAGCCCGAAATACCGGGTCCGTCATTTACAACAATGGTCTGTTTAATGCTGTCTACACAGCCGCATCCATTGCTTTTACTTTTTACAACCAGCGTAACCATATAACCAGGTGTATTATTTACAGCAGTGTATGTATGTTGTGGATTAACATCAGTAGAAGTTGTTCCATCACCAAAATCCCAGAAATAAGTAGCCCCGCCGATTGATGAATTATTAAACTGGATCTGCTGATTGGTACAAAGGGGGCTTGAGGGGCTAAAGCTGAAATTGGCAACCGGTTTATCCAGCAAACAGATATCATAGGCAATTTTTCTTACACAGCTTCCATCTGCATTACTGATAGTAACTACAATACTTCCTTTAGTAACATTCCCCCAGCTAATGGTAACGGGGTTGCCGGGATTGGGTGCAACTGTTCCTCCGGTAACAACCCAGTTGTAGGTGAAGCCCGGTAAATTGGGTATTACCAGGTAACTCATCTGTGAGTTTTTACAGGCTATGATCGCAGGTTTTTGTCCCGGTACAGGGCCGTTTGGAATACCTATTGCTGTTCCCAGCTCTTTAAAACTGCTGTCGCACAACAGGTCGCACTGGCGATCGTTGATGAGTTGTTTCAACTCAAATTTTTCTGGGCAACAAACCGCATTTACCTGTGCATTAGTTTTTATAAAGACTAATGAAACGAATATGAATAGAATTAATTTTTTCATTGTTTTAATTTTTGATGTCAACTGATTAATGCGGTTTTATTTGTTACATCCCTTTATATAAGCTTCGTAATTACATACTACAGTGCTGCAGGTTATACAGTTCTCGTACGTAACAGTATATCGTATGCACCATTTGGCTTTGGCGCCGCAGCAAGCCACCATTTGGGGGTAGCTGATATTATATTGCAGGGCCACACCTCCATTCATATCTTTTGGCGGAGAAAAATTCCATACCAACCCGTGCGTACCGGCACCGGAACCGCCAACAGCATTTAACGTGCCTCCGCTAAAATTGCCCATTTGAGAAGATGGCGTTGTACATACAAGGCAATCATCCGATTCGGGCACAAATTCAAAATAAACCAGGTCCATCTTTACCGTTTTAACTTTGCCCGGCCCGGTAACAAAGTTTAAGTTTTGTGTAATGGCTGTTGATGTGATGGTTGGTTTATCTTTTTCGTTTGGCTGTATCTTAATGTCTTTGCAGGCGGTACACATACAATTCAGCGTATCGCTTTTTACTTCTGTTTCTTTATTATCCGGATCAGCCACATCTTCAGCATCTACCAAAAATTTAAGGAAGTTGATGGCAGGATTGCATTCAATACTGCCGGTAAATACCACGAATCCGTTGCCGGCTATTGTTTGTGGCAATATAGGGCTGGGAGTAAAAGTGATTGCTGCCCCGGCTCCGTTCACTTTATATTTTATAGCTACAATTTTTACCGGTGTAGCCAGGTTGTTTCTTACTTTAATATAAATTGATTGCACCCCTTTTTCGCAGCAACCAACTTTTAAACTGTCTATCTGTATATCAATATTGTTTTGAATTTTAAAGTTAAAGGCTTCGCTTTTCCCTTCGTTTTTATCACATGCCGGTTTACCTTCTTTTGTAAGCGCCTGCACCTGCCATACAAAATCGCATAGGTAAGGGGGCCTGCACGGGCAGGTGTAAATACCTGCAACAGAAACCTCGGTTGCATCAGTTACTTCTTTTTCTGCAACGGGTTTATTACGCATGGCTTGAGATGCATTTTGCCCCTGCATTAATTGCCATACTTTTAACCTGTAAGTAATGGGACCCTGTGATTTTGGTTCTACAGCTTTCCAACGAAACTGTATCGGTTGCTTTGCTTCATCAGGTTTAAATGCTTTATTATTTTCCGGGAAAGTATTTGCGGGGCATGATACATTACCCGCAGGGTCTGCTGGATCAACTACTATTGTGCTTACTCTGCTGGTGCAGGTTACGCGGCCCGTTGCATCCACCATTTCTACAGCCCAAATAAAATCGCAGAGATAAGGAGGCCTGCAGGGGCCGGTATAAAAACCAGATACCATGGTTTCGGTTACATTATCTGCATCTTTAGAAATAACAGGCTTATTCAGTCGCATCGCCTGGTCAGCATTTTGACCCTGCATCAGTTGCCATATTTTCAGGCGGTATCTTACTGTTGCACCAGGAGTTGAAGCATTGGTCCATTTAAACAGTATGGGTTTACCTGCTTCTGCGGGGCTGAAGTGTTTGTTATTTTCAGGAGCAGAATTTTCTGTGCAGCTTGTTGTTTTATCATCTGCTATTTTAAAACTCCACATTTCGCTTTTTCCTTCATTATTTCCGATCGGGTGTTCTTCCTTATCGATGGCCTGCACCTGCCATACAAAGTCACATAGGTATGGTGGTCTGCAGGGGCCTGTATAAATGCCGCTTACAACAGCCTGGG
>JBJTMN010000225.1:0-4365 GCA_046070545.1 Ferruginibacter sp. | reverse complement strand
GATTAATCTTCCTTTTTGGGCTTTCTGTCTTTTTCTGGATTTACAAAAAATATAACTGGTTCACTTCTTCCTTCGCCGCTTCCATCGGTTTGTGTTACCGGGTTATGGTTTGCATCAAGCGATTGTATCGTCCAGATGTATGTCGGCAATTTTTTCGTTTCACCATCGTAAGGCATAAAAGTTAATTGTGGCTGCCAGATATATTGTGTGGCTGAAACAACTTCTTTATCGAGCAAAGGCTGGTTGCTGCGTAAAGCCTGTACCGGGCTTTGGGTTGGCAGCACTTCAAAAACCTGTATGCGGTACGTAACCGGTAAGCTGGCTTTGGGTATTACCGGTGTCCACCGGAAAGTGATAGCGGTCTGGGCTTTTTTTGCATCCAGTATCTCTTCATTGTATGGCTTCATTAAAATAGGCAATTGCGTGCTGGCCAGGTAAAAGTTTTTACATTGTACTTCGCCTGCGGGGCCATAATCTACAGGACGAACCGGTTGTACACAAATGTTATAATTATCGGCAGGCAGCTTGCCGGTTCTTTCTAAAGATGTTTTGAATTTACCTGTAAACAGCATAAACTCAAGCGGCATTACATCATTGGCCGTTAAAACAGTTGTACCTGCAGAGTTTGCCGTTAATACCGGCGCCTTTGCAAGGTCTGTAGAACCTATAACAGTTCCATCCAGCATTTTAATCTCTGTTTTTAATTTATACTGGAAACCCGGAGGAATACCCTGTGCCGACACGATCGCCCTTAACACTTCCGGCCTGTTACCCCATTCAGATAATTGTGCAGGGGGCTGGGCTGCTACAATTAAATTTAATTTTATCTGCGCCATTGTTGTGGTAGCTATTAAAATGGCTGCGATGAATGTCAGTACTTTTTTCATGTCTTGTTAGTTTTAATAAGTCGTTATCCGTTCTTTACAGCGGCTTATTTCATTTTTCTTTTTTTGTATCAAATCTGTATTGAAATCCTGTGCGGCAACTTGTTTCGGTGTAGTTAGCTCCATTGGGTATTATTTCATTACCGTATTTAAAATAATTGGTGGTTAAAAAAGTTGCCCAGGTCAGTTTCTTTGTAAGTTTAAAATCAATATTGCAGCTGGCAATTAAATTATTACTGTTGCTGAAACTGTTCAGTTTACCCAGGGTGTATTGCAATTGCCCACGAAGGCGCATCTTCTTTTTTATTGCCTGCATACTCAGGGCGGCACTTAGTGTTGCCAATGTGATCTTTGCTCCGGGCACATCATTGTAAAAATAGAGTATGCTGAAATCGGGTGCTATTTCTTTTTCAAGATAGGTTGGCACATAGGTTAACAGGCCTGTGTGCGTGTTGTTGGATGTGGTAAGACCGGTAAGCACATCACGTTCATCGTATTTGCTGTAATTATAGCTTATACTGATCAGGTGAATTATTTTTTTTCCGGTGAATGTAAAGGTTGGGTTTATACCCAGGTCGTTGCTTACATTTTTTATGCCGTATGGGTTAAGACCGCTGGCTGCCTGGAAACCAAAATTATTATAGTTCACATTCAGGCTGAACTGATCGCTGAACTGTGTAAACCAGTTCAGGTTGCCAATAAATTGTTTTGCTCTTTGTGCCGTGTTTTTAACATTGTTCACCCTTTGTCCCAGGCTGGCAACAATATTCATTTTGTTCTTCCAGGCATTGATACGGGTGTTCAAAGTATAATCAAGCCGGTCGTTTTGCAAAAAGGGATATCCGATAGTTTGAAATCCTGCACCCAGATATTTGACCATCAGCCCCAGGTCCAGGTTCTTTCCTTTTTTACCAACTGCAAGCTGTCCGGCATAATCAGTAAGTGTAGATGTATGTGCTTCTATAAATGGTTTCAGGCTTTTTAATACCGGGCTCAAAGCTGTTGCCACATCTTTTGTAAAAGTTGATTGTGCCCCTTCTGCCTTAAAATACAGCCCCTTCTCAAAATACAGGTCAGATACCAGGCTGATCACAAGGCCTTCCTGAGGCCTTATTGTAAGTGGTGGAGGCGCTGCAGAGTTAGCAACATCTCTTCCCTTGGCAACATTCAGGGCAAACAGGTACGCCCCTTCTTTTTGGGTACCGATCTGAGCCATCCAGTTTTTACGCTGGTAAGCCCCTGTTACTGTTGGTGGCCCCAACACATAATTTATTCCCTGTTGTGAAATACCGGTGAAGAATTTAAATAGAAATGTTTTAGGCCGCAGGTCAAATCCATAACCAAACACACCAATATCGCCTGTTGAAAGATCGGAGTATTTTAGATACTGCGTACCCAGCTGCAGCTCGGCCCATTTGTATTTTGGATTGATGCCGAAGTTATTCATCGGGTTGGTGATGAACTGGCCAAAGTCTGGTTTTTTTATGCCGGCATAAGGGCCTGCAAAATTGGTTGGTATGGCAGCAAAATTAAAATTGAAAGGCAGGCTGAAATTTTTACCAAACTTAAATGTTGGGGTAAAATTAAAGCGCACCTGGTTCCATGGGCGACGTGGCTGGTAGCCGGTCCAGCCTGAAGGGCTGCGGCTAAGGCCATATCCTTCATAGGTAATGCCCATAGTTCCACTGATGTTTAATTTTTCTTTTGCTTTGTCCTTTACCTTGTTAAGCAGTGAATCTGTTGTTTGTTGTGCAAAAGATACTGCAACAAGGCAAATTAAGAAACTGCAGGTTATTAATTTTTTCATCATTGCAAAAATCGGTTTAGGGTTTCAACCAATGTTTTTATTTTTTCTTTATTACTACTTTAAAACAAATGATCACTTCACACTCTTTACAATCCTTATCCCGGAAAGTAAACTTAACACATATCTCGGCAGTTGCATCACAACAATCCAGCGGCGATGGTTTAGGTAAAATAAAACCAAGATTTACCGGTTGTACAATGCTGAAAATGGATCCGCCATTATTCCAGACTATCTCCCGGGGATTGCTGTAAGCAGACAAGGAACTTACATTAAGTGGCGCATTGGTCATTACACCAGCCAGGTTCACTTTAGGAACAACGGGCCCCATCACATTACCATCATAAATACTGGCCCATCCTTTTGGCAAATTTTTGCAACCGATACATTGCTCCGGAAACTGGCTTGTTAAGGTATAGCTCAGAACTTCGGCTCTTATCTCTGTTAAAGAAGCGCCTGTTAATCCTGTGAAATTAAATGCCTGGTTTACCAGCAGGTTTGTTCCACCGGGGCTCATGGTTGTTGTCTGGCCTTGTAAAGTGGCTTTTATATCATAAGGGCAGCAGTCTTTTTCACAAACCACTTCAAAATTTAATTTGCACTCTTTACATAATTTACCTCCGCAATATGCCATTAGCACAATGCTGTAACTGCCGGCGGGTAAGCCACTCAGGCTTAATGGTAAATTTCCTGTCTGGCTTATTGGGCCGGTTAACTGATAAGTAATGGTAGATGGGCAGTTTTGTGGAATACAGAAATAGTTTGCAGTGAGTGTAACATTGCTCAGGCAGCTCACTTCAAAATGATCGCCACACTTTATTGGCTTTTGTACATTATTAATAACCAGCACCGGTTTTATTTGGGCTTCGGGCTTGTTACAATCACAACCCTTGTCACAATCTTTTTTGATGTTGATCTTGCAACTATCGCATTTCAGGTCACCGCAATATGCATAAATGGTTACATAGTAAGAACCGTTTGGCAGATTTGAAGGGATGGTATAACTACCTGATCCACCACCAATATAATTATTGGTATTTGCATCATACAAACTAAACACAACTTTGCCCGGGCAATCTTTTCCTTTGCAGATATATGTACCAGATAACATGAAAGAATCTTTACAATGATCTCCTTGTATAACATAGGTGAATGGTTCTTTCTTACAATTAATTTTTGTTTGTTCGCCGCTGTTTATATTCGTCCACAACGGACCATCTTTCCAATAACTTTCTTTACAATTGCAGGTGTCGCAATTCTTAACAAACACATTATAAGCAGCGGTGGTTGCTGTACATCCATTCATAGATACCGTTGCTGTAATTGTATGAGATCCCAGACCAAGAGAGCCCAATGTAAATGGAGAAGTGGTACCGGCAACCCCTCCCGGAGACCAGGTAATAACATAGGATGGCATATTGGAACTATTGGTTGGCAGCGGAAAGTATAAATGACTGGTATCACCTGAACAAATGGTATCGCATCCCTGCGGGAATAGCGCTACATAAGGCAATGGTTTGATGGTTACAAAAGCCGTTGCAGAGCAACCATAATTATCCATAGCAGTAACGCCATATATTCCGGCGGCCTGTACCACGTGGGTTTGACCCGTTTGCCCGTTCTCCCATCCATAATAATAACTTGATGGTGATGCTGGCCCCGCAGTTGCGCTTAATG
>JBJTMN010000224.1:0-3387 GCA_046070545.1 Ferruginibacter sp. | reverse complement strand
TTCCGGCCTCCTGTTTTCAATCACAGGCGAATTGCCATTTTGACTCCCTTCATTGTTTTGCCTTCTCTCCGGGCGGTTACCATTATTTCCCTGTCCGCGGTTTGGCTGATCTCCGGTATTTATGTTCACATCATTGCTGCGACGGCCATTGCCATAACCATTGTTATCATTGTTGTTCCGGTTACCGGCATCGTTATTCCTTCTGCCATAACCATTATTGTCATCATTCCTGTTCCTGCCATTATTCCCACGGCTCCAGTTCCTGTCACTGTAATTCACCCGTCTTTCTTCAATACGGTTATTGGTATAACGTTCAACTTCCCTTCTTTCCGGCCCTCTTACATACCTCCCCACGCCATCTCTTCCATTATAATAATTATTGATCACCACGGCATTTCTGAAATTGTTGTTCCTGCCATATGGCTGGCAATAACGGTACACCTCCCGTTCGCAGATATTCCTGCGGGGTACAAAATACCAGCGGTCGCGGGCAATGGAGCCAAAGGACACATTGATATTTACACCATAACCAAGCGGTGCCCAGCCATAATAATCATCTACACTGCTCCAGCTTACCCAGGCCGATGCCCATTCGTAACCTGGTATCCACATCCAGCCATAATAAGGATCGTACTCCCACCTGCCATAATGGAAAGGTGCCCAGCCCCAGTCGTAATCAGATATCCACGACCATCCGTAGTTGGTATATTCCCAGTGCCCGTCTGTGTAATACGGTTTAAAACCGGCATCATTGTATATCCAAACCTGGCCATACCGGGAATCATTCATCCACCTGCCATAGGGACTAAGTTCCTGCTGAAAAGTGTTGAAGTTAACCGATACAGATACTGATTGCGCCCTGGTTTCAGCAACCGGCGCAAAGCTTATAATTGCTAAAAATAAAATGAAAGTAAATTTTACAGTTTTCATGATTTACATATTTAGATAAAGAACACAATACAAACCAGGTGCTATTGATTGTTAAGGAATAGTAAACTTTGTTAATTAAATGCTATTAGTCTTTTAAAATAAAATGCATTCAGTATCAGAAGATGCCATTCAATAATTACAGAGGTAAACTGAATTAGATTCCGTTAGCTTTACACTAAAACAGTTACAAAAATGGATACAGCAGATCTGGTAATTAAGCAGACAAAAAAATGGATCAGTGATGTGGTGATCGGGTGCAATTTTTGCCCTTTTGCTGCACGTGTGGTAAAACAACAGGTTGTTTTTTATAAAGTAGAAACTGCCACCGCTGCAAATATCTGCCTGGAATCTTTCTTACTGGAATTAGCCAGGCTGGATAATGATGAAACCATTGAGACTTCTTTCCTCATCTTTCCGGATGCTTTCAAAGATTTTGATGATTATCTGAACATGGTTTCGGTTGCAGAAAAACTATTGACTCAACATGACTATGATGGTGTTTACCAGTTAGCCAGTTTTCATCCACTATACAGGTTTGCAGGAGTTCCCGAAGACGATGCTGCCAATTACACCAACCGGTCTGTTTATCCCATGCTGCACCTGCTCAGGGAAAACAGTATTGATAAGGCGTTGGAACATTTTACAGATGCGGAAGGGATCCCCGGCAGGAATATCCATTTTGCACGGGATAAAGGAACTGTTTACATGAATATGTTGCGGCAGGCTTGTTTTTTAGATTAACAACTCCGTTGTTATGGTTTGAATTTTATACTGTTTATGATCTGCTTTGCAGTAGCAGCAAAATTATCGCTACTTTTTAATGCGGTATAGGTTACCAGGTAAAGCCGGGTTTTATAAAAGCATAGCCTTTGCATAATGCGAACAGCGGTTGGATCAGCTCCCTTTGTATTTCCTGTATAGGTTACATCAAAAGCATCGAAGCCATTCCATTTGAGTTCTGTCCTGGATTCTTCAGCAAAAGAATCAAAAGATCCTTTTACATTATCGATCACTTCCTGGATCACTTCTTTTATTTTTAATGTAGTACCAAAAGAGGGATCGGTAGAAACACTGACATTTATATTTTCAGCAAAATCATCATCCTTACCTTCGGATGGTGAAGTAAAAAAAACTCTTTTGCCTTCCTTTATTTTATTGACCCAGTTTTCGGGATATTGGGCAGTAAATAAAATATCTGCCTGGTTAAATATTTTCCAGCTTTGCGCAAGGGAGTTCAATGGCAAAAGCAGGAGTAATAATGCTATATATCGGATCATGGTCTAATGTTTTATTTGTAAGGTAAAAAAAAATAATGGTACGGGCTGAACATGTCAAATTTCCTGCATGAAGATAATACCGGCAAGGTAATGGTCTATTATGCTGCCTTTAACCTGTCGCTTGATCTAAAATACCCGCAATTGGGTATCACAATATGTTTGTGTTTAGCCTACATTTAGCAAAACGATTTTTATGAAATGCAAAACCTGGCTGTTGCTGTATTGCTGCATCTGCTCCCAGATTATGAATGCACAAACCCCCGACCTGGTGCCTTACCGCAAAGGCGACAAGTTTGGCTATGCCAACAATAAGAAAGAAATTAAGATTGCTGCCAGCTTCAATTATGCCGGGCTTTTTATGGATGGCCTGGCAAAAGTTGAAGTGGATGGAAAAGCCGGATTTATTGACAAGACCGGTAAAATGCAGATACCTGCCATTTACGAAAAAGCGTATGGGTTCAGCGAAGGACTGGCGCCCGTAAAACTTCAGTTAAAGTGGGGTTTTATTGATAAAAGCGGAAAACTGGTGATAGCTGCTGATTATGATGATTGCTTTTCATTCAAGAACGGGCTGGCCAAAGTTAAACTGGCAGATAAATACGGCTGTATAGACACAAAAGGTAAAGTGGTTGTACCGCTTGATTATGAATACCTGGATGAATTTTCGGAAGATATGGCCCTGGTGAAAAAGGATAAAAAGTATGGCTATGTAAACAGCAAAGGGAAACTGGTTGTGCCGGCTGAATATGGTTACGGCCTGGCATTTTCGGAAGGAATGGCACCGGTTGAAAAGAACAATCTCTATGGTTTTGTTGATAAGACCGGCAACATAGTGATAGCGCCAAAATACAAAAGAGCTTATATGTTTAAGGAAGGACTGGCTTATGTTACAGCCCTTGATGGCAAAATGGGTTTTATTGATAAAAAGGGTAAGGAACTGATCCCGCTTCAGTATGATGATGTGAGCCAGTTCTCTGAAGGACTGGCAAGAGTAACGATGAATAACAAAAGCGGGTATATTGATAAGACCGGGAAATTGGTTATTCCAATACAGTTTGAATCGTACGGTGGTATCTTTAGTAATGGAATGGCAAAGGTTACTGTAAACGGAAACAAGGGTTATATTGACAAGACCGGCAAACTGGTAATTGCTGCAAAATATAACCTGGCAGAGGATTTC
>JBJTMN010000223.1:0-4483 GCA_046070545.1 Ferruginibacter sp. | reverse complement strand
ACCAGTGTTTTTATCTGCAGTTCTTCTGCATGTTCAATGGCATATGTAGCCGCTGGATGTACATTCGTAAAAAAAGCTGCGCTTATCTTATCATGCACCAGGGGATCATTTTTATATGCTTCCACCACAGCCTGGTCTCTTGACAAAGCTGCCAGTTCCAGTTCGGTTGGCAAGGTTAATGCGGGTACAATCTTTGCCATTATTTTCGACATAATAACCTTCCATTTTGGCGGATCGAAAGCCAGTTTGAAATAAGGCGCTGTAACCATAAGCCCTTTCAATGCAGGCTGCCTTCGTATTACATAGTTGGCAGCAAGATTACCGCCCAGGCTATGGCCGTACAGGATCAGCGGCAGGCCGCTAAATAATTCCTGTGCTTTTTTAACCAGCAGATCAATATCATCCATCATCTGGCGGTAATCATCCATATGCCCGGGTTTACCCTGCGATGTTCCATGCCCACGAAGGTCCATACTGATCACTGCATAGCCTATGGAATTGAAGAATGCTATCACATGCGTATACCTGCCAAAATGCTCTCCCATGCCGTGTATTAAAACAATGGCGGCTTTGGTTTCTGATACCGGTGAAAAAGATGCTCCATTTAATTGCAGATCATCGGATGTGGTGAGGGTGAACCTGGTTTGCAATGGTTTTGGTTTTAGTAAAAGTAAGTTATAAGATTATTACTACATGAACTAACAAAGTTTTTTGCCGGTTAATACGCTCACATAAAAAGCCGTTTTTTATTGTGCCGGCCCATTCCTCTTTTGGTAAATAATGCCTGGTATTTTTTCCGGGAAGGGATCAGGCAAGGAGATAATACGCTTTAATTGGTTTGGAAAGTAAGCCAAAGTCTAAGACCAACGTATCCTCGTCTCCGACAAGGACGAGAGGGTAAATTCTCTATCCAATGCATGCTTCATGCTTTATCTACGCTGTAGCCTGCTGCAGCTGTGGAGGAGGAGACATGGAGTAGATACGCTTTAGGCATATTAAAAAAGCCCCTGAAAAGGGGCTTTTTGTATCGGGGAGCAGACTTGAACTGCCGACCTTCGGGTTATGAATCCGATGCTCTAACCAGCTGAGCTACCCCGACAACTCCCATATCTTTCAACGGGGGTGCAAATATAGGCGATTTTAGTAAAAGTTAAGGTTCGCAATGCAGAGAATTTATTTAAAAAGCCCACTTATTGACCCAAACCCCATTCCTTATTGGGCTCATCGCCCATCACAAATTCCAACAAACCCCCGCTTTCAATATCGCTGTGTTTAATATATCTTTTGTTCCAGGCTCTTCCATTAAGCTTTACAGACTGAATATAGGTTTTGCCGGCATTGGTCACATCTATGGTAAAGGTTTTTCCGTTAGCGAGGTTCAGCACGGTATGTTTCATCAGGGGTGAGCCAAACTGGTAGATGCCATTGGCTGGGTTTACCGGGTAAAAGCCCATGGCACTGAATACATACCAGGCACTCATTTGACCGCAGTCTTCGTTGCCGGAGAGGCCGGCCGTGGTATTATCGTAGAGCTCGGTTAATATTTTATGGGTGTAATACTGGGTTTTCCAGGGCTGGCCGCTGTAATTGTAGAGGTAAGCCACATGGTGACTGGGTTCGTTGCCGTGGGCATACTGGCCAATAAAGCCTGATGCATTACCATTCACATCGGCGTCTTTGGCCTGCAGGGTAAACATACTGTCCAGCTTGGCATTAAAAGCTTCTTTGCCACCGGTGAGGGAAATAAGGCCGGGCATATCCTGCGGCACATACCAGAAATACTGCCAGGCATTGCCCTCGGTAAAGGGATTACCACCATTTCCACCGTATTGCAGGGGATTGAAGGGGGTTACCCAGTCGCCCTTATCATCCTTTGCACGAAAGAACCTGCTCTGAGAATCGTAGAGATTTTTATAATAAGCAGCTCTTTGTGTAAAGAATGCGGCATCTTTTGTCTTGTCCAGTTTTTTTGCCATCTGTGCCACACACCAGTCATCGTAAGCGATCTCCAGCGTAAGCGAAACAGATTGGGATTGTATATTCTCCGGAAAGTAATGATATTTATTCCACACACTGAATGGTGCGCCGGGATGATCCGTTGTGGAGGATGCCACGCAGGCTTTGTAGGCTTCCTCATAATCAAAGCCTTTAATACCCTTGAGCATGGCATCGGCAATTACGGGTATGGCGTGGTTGCCGATCATGCAGTAATTCTCATCGCCCCAGAGTTGCCAGATGGGCAGGTAGCCATAGGTTTGATACTGGCGCAGCATGCTGTTGATAAAGGCGGCATCTTTATCAGGCGCTGTTAAAGTGTACAGGGGATGCGTGGCACGATAGGTATCCCATAAAGAGAAAGTGGAGTAATGCGTTCCATCGTTTGCTTTATGCGTTGTAAAATCGGTACCCGAATACGTACCATCGGCATTGGCCAGGTTATTGGGCTGAATGAAATTACGGTAAAGGCCCGTGTAAAATATTTGCTTTTGCGCATCTGTTCCTTCAGCATCAATTACAGATAAAGTCCTGTTCCAGGCAATCTTTGCTGTGGCTGTTGCTCTTTCAAAATTCCAGTCGCTTAGCTCGGCAGCCATATTTCTATATGCATCTTCTATGCCGGTGGCTGATAAGGCCACTTTCATCTGCACCGTAGAATTTTTATTGGTATTGAAACGAAAAGCTGCTTTGGCAGCATTGCCGTTTACCAGGGTAGCATCGGTAAATATCTTTTTACCATTTACAAAAACGGATTGCAGAATGGGCTGATCGAATTTAGCCACGAAATAAATCTTACGCAGCCTTGCCCAGCCGGTGAGTATGCGGTATCCTTCAATGGTATATTTATCAACCTGCTTCATGTGTGCAGCAACAACCTTGCAAAACCAGTAAGGCCTTTTTTTATCAAGCGTATGATCCAGGTCAAATAAAACGTAAGCGCTGTCTGTTTTTGGGAAATTGTATTTGTGAAAACCAACATGGGGCGTGGCGGTAAGCTCAACCTTTACATGATAATCATCTAACTGAACGCTGTAATAACCCGGTGATGCTTTTTCTGTATTATGAGAAAATACTGACCGATAACCGCTGCGTGGTTTGCTGGCATCGCCCGGTTGCCACAGGGGCATGCCGGTAACGGGTTGCACCAGTACATCGTAGAGGTCGCCCACACCGGTTCCGTTCAAATGGGTATGACTGAACCCTACAATGGTCTTCTCTTTGTAATTGTAAGCAGATGCAGGATCTTCAGGAGCATCATACACATCGGGACTTAGCTGTACCATACCAAAGGGCATACAGGCACCGGGAAAAATACTGCCCGATAAACTGCTTGTATCGGTTTGTGCGGTACCGATGAAGGGGTTAACATATTGGGTAAAATCTTTCCTGGTTATCTGAGCAGATGTACTGACAAATAGCAGGGAGCAAATAAGAGAACCAAATAATTTCATCGTCAGGAGTTGAGTAAGCTTTCCAATCTTGCGGCCACTTTCTCTGCGCTGGGCAGCATGGCTTTTTCTAAGATCACATTCATAGGTACAGCCGGTAAATTCAAAGCCCCTATTACTTCCACCGGCGCATCTAAATATCTGAAACAGTCTTTTGAAATTCTTCCTGCCAGTGCTTCGGCAAAAGAATTATTCTGTTGCTCTTCGGTTACTATTAAACATTTGCCGTGTTTTTTTACGGTTGCAAAAACCAGTTCTTCATCCAGCGGGAATAAGGTACGCAGGTCTATCACTTCTACCTGGCCGGTAAAATTCTTCGCAGCTGCTTTTGCCCAATACACGCCCATACCGTAAGTGATGATGCAACAGCTTTCGCCGCTTTCAATATGATCTTCATATGCCTGCAAAACCACATTGCCTTTTCCCAGGGGAATGATATAATCACGGGAAGGTTCGGTTGTTTTTGCTTCTTCGGTACCGGGCACTTTGCTCCAGTACAATCCTTTATGTTCCAGCATTACAACAGGATTCGGATCCAGGAATGCTGCTTTCAGCAAACCCTTCATATCAGCCGCATTGCTGGGGTAAACGATCTTAATTCCTTTGATGGTAAGCAGCGTACTTTCCACGCTTCCGCTATGATAAGGACCGCCTCCGCCATAGGCACCAATGGGCACACGTATCAATGTCTGCACCGGAAATTTTCCACAGCTTAAATAGCAGCTCTTGGATATTTCTGTTACCAGCTGATTCAGCCCGGGGTAAATATAATCGGCAAACTGTACTTCTACAATGGGCTTTGCTCCTGCTGCACACATCCCAACGGTGGAACCAATGATGTATGCTTCCTGTATCGCTGTGTTAAACACCCGGTGATCGCCAAACTGCTCGGCCAGTGTAGCTGCCTCCCTGAAAACCCCGCCCAATCTGCGTCCTACATCCTGCCCGTATAGTAAGGATTCCGGATGATCTTCCATTATTTCACGGATGGCAAACAAGGCAGCATCTACCATCAGCACTTTTTCCTTATTGGCAGG
>JBJTMN010000222.1:0-6514 GCA_046070545.1 Ferruginibacter sp. | reverse complement strand
ATGCCCGATTCACTGGCCTGCCTGGCTGCATCAGCTGCATTGGCTGTTTCAGATATTCCCATCCAGGAGATCATCTCTGAAGTACGTGTAGGAAGGGTTAATGGTGAACTCATCATCAATCCAACCCGTACACAAATGGCTGCTTCTGATTATGAATTCATCATTGCCGCTACTGATAAGAACATCATGATGGTAGAAGGTGAAAGTAACGAGTGCCAGGAAGAAGACCTCATCAAGGCGATCGAAGCAGGTCATGACGCTATTCGTGTACAGGTGAAAGCACAGGAACAATTAAGGGACCTGGTTGGTAGCAACGTGAAGAGAGATTATACCAAACCTTACCGCAACGAAGAACTGAACGAAAAGATCACCGGTTTTGCAAAAGATAAAATGTATGCTATTGCTTCAGCCGCTTCTGCCAAGCACGAAAGAAGTGACGCATTTGCAACCTTAAAAGAAGAAGTAGTTGCCCATTTAGGTGAAGAGTTACCGGATGAAGACAAAGCACTGATCGGCCTGTATTTTGGCGATCTGCAATATTATGTGGTACGTGATATGATCCTGCACGACAGGAAACGCCTGGATGGCCGTGGTACAGAAGATATCCGTCAGCTGGAAATGGAAATTGATAATTTACCAACTCCGCATGGTTCTGCATTATTCACCCGTGGTGAAACCCAGTCACTTACAACCGTTACTTTAGGAACTCCGTTAGATGAGTTACTGGTTGAAAGTGCTTTCAAATCTGACTATACAAAATTCATCCTGCATTATAATTTCCCGCCATTCTCAACCGGTGAGGTTAAAATGATGAGAGGCGTTGGCCGCAGGGAAGTTGGTCATGGTAACCTGGCGATGCGTTCTCTAAAGAAAATGATGCCGGGCAGCGAATACCCTTATACCGTAAGGGTGGTAAGTGATATCCTGGAAAGTAATGGTTCATCTTCTATGGCTACTGTTTGTGCCGGTTCACTGGCATTAATGGATGCAGGTGTGCCGCTGAAAAAGCACGTGAGTGGTGTTGCGATGGGATTGATCAAGAAAGGCGATGAATTTGCGATATTAACCGATATCCTGGGTGATGAAGATCATTTGGGCGATATGGATTTTAAAGTAACCGGAACCCGCGATGGAATCTGTGGTGTTCAGATGGATATAAAGGTTGATGGTTTAAGCATGGATGTAATGCGCCAGGCTTTGGCACAGGCTAAAAAAGGCCGTATGCACATTCTGGAAGCCATGTATGCCTGCACGCCTAATGCACGTGAAGATGTGAAACCACATGCTCCACGTATGGTGAAGATCATCATCGATAAAGAATACATAGGTGCAGTGATAGGGCCAGGTGGTAAAGTGATACAGGAAATTCAGCGCGAGACTGGCGCCACTATCAATATTGAAGAAGTTGACAACAGGGGCGAAGTAAGTATCTTTTCTAAAGAAAAAACAAGTCTTGACCGTGCACTGGCATGGATCAACGGCCTGGTAGCAGTACCGGTTGTTGGTGATACGTATGAAGGAACGGTGAAGAGCATTAAGGAATTTGGTGCATTCGTGGAGTTCTTACCAAAGAAAGAAGGTTTATTACACATCAGTGAAATAAGCTGGAAGCGTTTGGAAAGCATGGACGGTATCTTTAAAGAAGGCGATAAGGTGAAAGTTAAACTGCTGGACATTGATCAAAAGACCGGTAAGTTTAAATTAAGCCGCAAAGCTTTGATACCAAAGCCCGAAGCACAGCCTAAGCCACAACAAGGCGAACAACAAGCTTAATTGATCAGATTTTAATTTTATAGACCGTCCCGCCAGAAAGGCGGGACGGCTTTTTAAATAGCTCACATGAATTACCTGCAGATCGAATTTGAAACGCCGGATGAAAGCGAAAGTGAAATACTGGTTGCCCTGCTAACCGATGCCGGATTTGAAAGTTTTGAAGAAAAAGAAAATTCATTGAGTGCCTTTATACAGGAAGCTGGTTTTAAGGAAGACATACTGGAAAACATACTTACCATAGTACCGGTAAATTATGCAATAACCGTGATACCTCAGCAGAACTGGAATGCCCAATGGGAGAGTAGTTTTGAACCCATTGTTGTACATGATTTTGTTGCCATCAGGGCAGCTTTTCACAAACCGGTAATGCATGTAAAGCACGAGATCATCATTACTCCCAAAATGAGTTTTGGCACGGGCCATCATGCTACAACTTTCATGATGATTGATCAGATGGAAGCCCTGGATTTTACCAACAAAAAAGTGGTTGATTTTGGAACCGGCACAGCTGTTCTGGCCATACTGGCCGAAAAAATGGGTGCAGTATCCATCAATGCCATCGATTACGATGAATGGAGCATTGAGAATTCTATTGAAAATGCAGCAGCAAATAACTGTTCCAGGATAAGCCTGGTAAAAGCTGAAACGATCGCACCGGGGGATACTTACGATATTATATTAGCCAATATCAACCTGAATGTGATCCTGGATAACCTGGATGCCATAAAATCTGTGAGTAAAGAGGGAAGTATTATCTTATTAAGCGGTTTTATGAAGCAAGATGAGGCACTTATGCTTAAAAACCTTGCAGAAGCCGGTATTAAGTTCCTTAAAACCCTGCAAAAAGGCGACTGGATATGTATGCTGACCCAACTGGGATGATAATGCAGGAACCTGCTGCACAGGATTTATCAACAAAATATATTCAGGCTTAACAAAATGACCTGTCTGAGTTAAATTTTCATTATTTTTGTGTTTCAACTCAAGCGTAAGGAAACAAATGAAAGAGCTCGTTCTCATTATTATATCCTATTTAATCGGTTCAATTCCCACAGCTTTACTGGTCAGCAAAAAATTCTTTGGAATCGACATCCGTGATTACGGCAGCGGCAACATGGGAGCCACCAACACTTTCAGGGTTCTGGGCTCACGCTATGGTACCATGGTCATGATCATCGATATCTTAAAAGGATTAACAGCTGTTATGCTTTATAATTTCCTTCCCTTTTACGTAAGCCACGAACTGGAAAGAACCAACCTCATGCTCGGACTTGGAACTGCAGCTGTACTTGGGCATATTTTTCCCATCTTCGCAGGTTTTAAAGGCGGAAAAGGAGTAGCCACCTTATTGGGTATGGTATTGGCCATACAACCGGTAATTGCTATAAGTTGCATAGGTATTTTTGTAGTAGTACTTTACTTAACCAGGTATGTTTCCTTAAGTTCCATACTGGCAGCCTTATCACTCCCGGTTTGTGTTTTATGGATATGGAATGAAAATGAGATCCTGTACCGTGTTTTTGCACTGATCGTAGCCGTGCTGGTAATTGTAACCCACCAAAAGAACATTGGCCGTATTCTTCGCGGAGTAGAAAGTCGCATTCCTATTTTAAAGTACAGGGACCGTAGAAAATCCCGGCGGAATCAGGATTAATTCATATATTTACTTCCTCCTTATTTTCCAGTATTAACTTTAATTTTTTTGTATAATACATACAAATTGAAATATTGGTACGCCAATTGTTTATCCAGTTATAAAACTCAGACTAAAATGAAAAAATTTCTCCTTTTTATTACAACGGCTTCAATAATAGTTGCCTGCAGTACCAATGCGGTAACCGGCCGTAAACAACTGGCTTTATTTGGTGAAGCTACGCTGCAACAACAGGCTTTAACTGAATACCAGTCTTTCCTGTCGCAGAACAAAGTGGTTAGCAGCAGTTCAAATAAAGATGCTGAAATGGTAAAAAGGGTAGGTAACCGTATCGCCAAGGCAATTACCGATTATTACACACAAAAAGGTTTGGCCAGCGAGCTGAACGGCTATAAGTGGGAATTCAACCTGGTAGACTCAAAAGAAGTGAATGCCTGGTGTATGCCAGGGGGCAAAGTAGTAGTTTATACCGGCCTGTTGAACATTACTCAAAATGAAGCAGCACTGGCAGTGGTAATGGGCCACGAAATTACCCATGCTGTAGCGCATCATGGAAATGAACGTATGAGCCAGGGCGCTGTTGCCCAGGGGCTGGAGATCGTGGGTAATATTGCAACTGCCAACAATCCCAAATACAATGATCTGTTCAATAATATCTTTGCACCTACTGCCCAGGTAGCAGTACTGTTGCCCAATTCCCGCAACCAGGAATATGAAGCAGATCATTTCGGGCTAAACTTTGCCGCTATGGCAGGGTATAATCCCAATGAGGCCATTCCTTTCTGGCAACGTATGGCTGCTGCATCTAACGGCCAAAAGCCGCCTGAATTCTTATCAACACACCCGGCAGATGAAAACCGTATTGCCCGGTTAAAAGAATTTATGCCTGAAGCATTGGGGTATTATAAGCCGGTTGGCAAATAAAAAGACAAGGTATAATTAAAAAAGTCCGCCACAGGCGGACTTTTTTATTGTAAAACCTATTAACTGTCATATAAAATATTTAACTTTACAGACCAAAACAGCGTGAGAACTGTAACTAACCGAACCAAAACTGATCATCTACTTAACTTAAAGCCTTCTTACATGAAGTGAATGTTTACTATTTCATTCTAACTTCTTTTTTAATTGTTAATTGCTAACAGCATATGACTGCTCAATCATTACTTGAAAAACTGCAACTGCAGGATGAGAAAAATCTGTTGATACAGGGCCTGCCTTCATCAATTGAAAAACAGTTCGTAAAACTTACGTTTTCTAAGAATGTTACGCCCCTGTTAAAGACCCGTAAAATAGACTTTGCGCTGGTATTTGCTGTAAGTCAAAAACAACTGGTTGATATTTTAAAAGATGTTATTCCTGCTTTGGGCGAAGATGGAAAATTCTGGATCGCCTATCCAAAACTGACATCCAAAATTGCAAGCGATTTGTGCCGGGACAAGAACTGGGATTTTGTTTCAGATTATGGATTTGAACCTGTACGCATGATAGCGCTGGACAATGTATGGAGTGCTGCCCGTTTTAAAAAGCAGGACCTGGGTGCAAAAAAGAAAATAACTTCAGCAGCACAGATCCTGCACCCGGCATAGTTATCAAGAATCTGTCTTTTTTCCTTCTGCAGACCTGCAGCAGCTATTACAAAACAATGAAACCGCAGGGTTTTCTTTAACCCTTCTATGTACCTTCACATAGGCATATCTGAATGGATACTTAGCGTTTTTTGAGATGAGAACTTTAATATCTCTTGTTGCTTACCATCAGTCAAATGAATGCCGGAATAAGAATGTTTATGAATCATAAAAAACACATAGTAGTATTGTCCGGTGCCGGTATCAGTGCCGAAAGTGGACTGAAGACTTTCAGGGATAGTGATGGCCTGTGGAATGGTTATGATGTATATGAAGTAGCATCACCCCAGGGCTGGAATAAAAACCCAAAACTGGTGTTGGATTTTTATAACGCACGTCGCAGGGATGTGGCTGCAGCCTTGCCCAATGCAGCGCATATTGGTTTGGCGCAACTGGAAAAGGATCTTGATGTTACCATCATTACACAGAATATTGATGATCTGCACGAAAGGGCAGGTTCAACAAAAGTATTACACCTGCACGGTGAAATTTTTAAAATGCGTTCAGTAAATGATGAAGCCAATATTTTTGATATCAGGGGAGATATTGTACTGGGAGACCTGGGCGATGACGGGCATCAGTTACGTCCCCATATTGTTTGGTTTGGCGAGGCAGTACCTATGATGGAAAAAGCTGCTGCTATTGTACAGGATTGTGATTTTTTTGCAGTGATAGGTACATCTTTGCAGGTTTACCCGGCAGCATCGCTGTTGTATTATGCACCCGAATTTGTACCTAAATTCATTATAGATAAAAAGATACCCGTAACAGAAAGGCAAAACAACCTGCATATTATTGAAATGCCGGCAACAACGGGGGTGAAAGAGTTAAGAAGGATTTTATTGGATGGTTAAATTTCCCTTTCTTTGATGATCATAAAATAGTTTATGTACGATTTCAACAATTATGGTTCTTCAGCAGGCATCGTTTTGGTGATGCTGTTATTATTTTTAATACCTACAATACTTTACCTTATCAGTCTGCAAAAAGCTCTGGAAGCTGTAAGTCCGGAAAACAGGCAGATGCCTCCCGGGCAGGTTTGGCTCTCCCTGATCCCCATTTTTAATTTTGTATGGATGTTCTTTGTGGTAAATAAGATCGCAGATTCATTTCAACTGGAATGTTACCGGTTAAACATACCTACCAGTGAATTAAAACCAACAAAAGGAATAGGTTCGGCAAAAAATTTATTGCGAATCTGTTCGTTCATTCCGTTTTTGGGTGTTTTAGCCAATATAGGTTTTATTATTTGCTGGATAATTTACTGGGTAAAAGTGAATCAATATAAAAATCTGATCATTGCCAACCGGGATAATTTTTTGCTGGATGCAGAAAAAGGGATCTTTCACCAGCAAAGCTAGCCTTCAACCTCTGAAAATTTAATACCGGATCTTTCCAGTTCGGCCAACACAGGTTCGTATATTTCTTTGGCTGTTGGTATATGCAATCCCTTCAGTTT
>JBJTMN010000221.1:0-10934 GCA_046070545.1 Ferruginibacter sp. | reverse complement strand
CCCTGAAACCATTGATGCTGCCATAACCCATGCTGAAATCGTTCTCTATTCCTGCTTCAATCAAAGTACGATATGTATGTGGTATGGAAAGTTTTATATAATGCTGGCGGGATCTGGTTATCTTTTTTATACCCGACATTTCTGCAAGCCATTCCATTTCCTTTTTTAACAGGGATGGTTTTGCATTGCTTTGCCAGCTGGGATGAATGCCGATTATATACAATGCAGCATGTTTTTTTACCAGTTGCCACATGGCATCTTTATGCGGTAAAATATTTTTATCATATTTCCCGTTCTTTTCAGCTACCAAAAAAAAATAAACGGGGTCCAAATGGTACTGTTTATGTAAACTATCCAGCCAGTCATAACAATCAAACGGATCTTTTCCGGAACCGTTTAAAACTTTTATTCTTTCTGACGAAGGTGATCTTAAAAAAGCACCGGTGTTTCTCAGCAAGCCTTTGTGTTTGTAGGAATAGGCAATATCAATATCATAGGTGGGTTGAAAGTTGAAAGTTGAAGGTTGATAGTTGATAGTTGTTCTGAGCGATCCGGAAGGAGATTTTTCTTCCAGCTTTTCAGCAAATTCAATCAGCCAGTTGTTGATCAGCGGCTGGTTTAAAAAACCTTGTTTGTATGCCAGTGAATTTTCATGGGCAAACCTGCCGTACATATCTTTTTCATGCGGCAGGTATTCTTCGTAACGGCTAAGCAGGTAAAAAGATGCGGCAAAAATATCGAAAGGAAAATCGCTGTTGGCTGTTTTAAAAAATGCCTTGTTGCCATTGGTAGTAAAACAATCTGTTACCTGTTCTTTTATTTTATTTTCAAAAAGGAGCGGATGGTTTTGAATGTAAAATTCATCGTCCGTAATTCCTGAATCACTGTAGTTTATCTTAGGTCCCTTGTAATTTGAAAAAGCTTCCGAATCGATCGTTAATTCAAAATCAAGTCCCAGCTGTTCTGTAAAAATAAAATGGCAGATATACCGCAACCTGGAAGAACTGATATGTGAGTAGACCAAGACCATTGTTACACAAAATAAATAAGTCCTGCCAAAGCAGGACTATTTTTTACTTTTGAATTCTTAATTCTTATACCTTTCTTTCCAAAGCTGGTTAAAGGTTTTCTGGCTAAAATTCAAATCACTCCTGTTCCGGTTCCAGCCTTTAAACATGCCATTTACCACTTTGTTCTTTAAACTTCCCCCGCCCATATTCATCATACCTCTTTTCAGGCTGGCCAGGCGCCAGGCTTTCCAGGCCATGCGTTCAGTAAAACCGGTTAAGCCTTCTTCAACCGATTCATGACGGTTTTCAAGTAACAGTTCGTGGAGGTTTATTTTTACTGCACACACTTCGGTACAGTTACCACAAAGTGATGAAGCATAACTTAAATGCCTGAATTCGTCCATGCCCTGCAAATGCGGTGTAATAACGCTGCCAATAGGGCCGCTGTAGGTTGCGCCATAAGCATGGCCGCCAACATTTTTATAAATAGGGCATGCATTTAAACAGGCACCGCAACGGATGCAGTATAAACTTTCACGCTGTTTTGGGTTTTGTAAAATATTGGTGCGTCCGTTGTCTAATAAAATCACATACATTTCTTCTGGTCCGTCGTTTTCATTTTCCTGTCTTGGTCCGGTAACAATGGTATTGTAAACCGTTATTTTTTGCCCCGTACCAAAAGTAGAGAGCAGGGGCCAGAACAATCCCAGGTCTGTTAATGAGGGGATCATTTTTTCAATACCCACAATCACAATATGTGTTTTTGGAAAAGCACAACTCAGCCGGGCGTTACCTTCATTTTCGGTAACGGCAATGCCGCCAATATCGCTGATGATGAAGTTGGCACCGGTTACACCTACTTCGGCCTGTACATATTTTTCACGCAGTATTTCCCTTGCCTTAAGTGTTAACTGTTCCGGTGTAAAATTAATAGGTGTACCTAATTTTTTATTGAACAGTTTGGCAACATCTTCCTTGTTTTTGTGCATGGCCGGTGTTACAATATGGTAAGGTGCTTCGCCATCCAGTTGCTGAATATATTCGCCCAGGTCGGTCTCCACACTTTCAATACCGTTCTTTTCCAGTGCTGCATTCAGGTGGATTTCTTCCGTAACCATGCTCTTGCTTTTCACCAGCGACCTGCAATTCTTTTCTTTGCAGATCTTCAGGATCTCTTCAATGGCCTGGTCGCTGTTTTCGGCCCAAATCACTTTGCCACCACGTTTGGTAAAGTTCAACTCAAATTCTTCCAGTTGCTGATCAAGCGTTTCAATAGCACGCCATTTTGTGTTCTTGGCCCTTTCCCTTGCCAGGTGAACATCGGCAAACTGGTCCTTGCCTTTAGGTACAGCAGCATTATAACGGCCAATATTGAAATTGATCTTGCGCCTGTGCTCCAGGTCTGCGGCTTTCACCGTGGTTTTGGCTATAAATATTTCTGATTGTTGCGACATGTTATTTTTTTGTGACCGGCATTTGATCCTGGTGGAACTGCATTGGCGACGCTCCGTTCAGGTCCGGTAATTCTTATCATCTTTTATTGAAGCAAAGATAGAGTTTTGAGCTGAAGTAACCCTTGTAAAGACGGGCAAAAATACCGCCTGCAGGGTATGTGGAAGTTTTTGGATAACTGTAAATTTATCCCTTAAACCAAATCAGTTTTTATGAAAAAACAGTTTGTATTAATTGTTTGCCTGCTGGCCATTGTATTCAGCAGCTTTGCCCAAAAATCCATGTATCTCCCCATCATGATAAAGAATGAAGATGGCAGTACAGGGAGTTATGAAATTAAAAAGGGGGATAAGCTGGTTTACCATGTAAATGCAGGCGGTAATGAATATGATTTTATTGTAACCATCAACAAAGAAACACCCAAGGGCGGGCTTGATTTTAATTATGAAATGACCAACAGCAACAATACCAGGGGGCATGTTGTTATCAGCAGCAATGCACGATACAAGGCAACAAAGTATATCAATTATTTTCGGGGAGGTGAACTGAATTTAACGGATGCCATAACCGTATGGATGTCGTACAAGAACTTTGGCGATATGCCTGGCAAGAAAACCACGATGCAGCTGGATAACAACAGTCCTGAAACTTTTTACCGCCCCGAAAAAGATGAAGCAAACCCGGTTGTAAAGATCAAAGGAGAAGACAAGAAGCTGGATGCATTTATCATTAATAACGCAGCTGATGGAACCGGCAATAAGACCATGTGGATCAATGGGATTTCCAGTAACTCGCTGATCGTAAAGATGGAACTGGGTTTCAGCATACAATTGATGGAAATTAAATAACCTGGTCAGTAGCCGGTATCAGGTAAAATGATCGTTACAATTTATGAGATCTGCCTTTTTACTTTCGCTTGTTTTGCTGTTCAGCAGAAGTATGCAGGCACAACATTGCCCGTTTGATGGATCTCATTTAATAGCTGTTCATGTAGTGGATAAACAGGGTAAAACGCTCACAAATTCAAAAATCCCTTTTTATTTGCTGGAAGTGGATAATCCATCAGCCGATTCCTGTACCTATTCAGCAGGCTTAATAAAAAAGCAATTGCTGAATACCAAGGAATTTATTGCCAACTGCGATGAAAAATTCGGGCGCAATGGCTATAATACCCGGTTAAAGAACCGCCTTACAAACGCCGGGGTTTTTGCCAAAGCCAACATGATGATCAGCATAAACCAGGGAGAGAACACCTGCATGCTGATTGGAAAGACAGAAACAGTGTACGCTAACTATATTTACCGGCAACGGAAATTTGTAATTGCTTTTACAATTGATGGAAAAGAAATCCGCACGCCATTAGCGCCCGAATTTATTTATGCATTGTGTACCAATAATAAGGAACTAAAAAATTTTAAACCGCTAACGATACAACTTTAGTCTTACTTTAATACACCCAGCTCCTTCCCGATCTTTGTAAATGCTTCAATGGCTTTATCCAAATGCCGTTGTTCATGCGCAGCGCTTAACTGTACACGAATACGTGCCTGGCCTTTTGCAACCACCGGGAAGAAGAAACCAATCACATAAATGCCTTCATCTAATAATCTGGCAGCAAAATTTTGTGCCAGTACTGCATCGTACAGCATGATGGGTACAATAGGATGATCACCGGGTTTAATGTCAAAGCCGGCTTCTGTCATTTTTGTACGGAAGTATTTGGTATTGTATTCGAGTTTGTCTCGTAGTTCAGTCGTCTCGCTCAGCATATCCAAAACAGCTATGCTGGCGCCCACAATACTTGGGGCTACAGTATTACTGAACAGGTATGGGCGGCTTCGCTGGCGCAACATTTCAATAATTTCTTTACGGCCGCTGGTAAAACCTCCGCTGGCTCCACCCAGGGCTTTACCAAGTGTACCGGTAATAATATCGATGCGGCCCATCACATTACGGTATTCATGTGTCCCCCTGCCTGTTTTGCCCAGGAAGCCACTGCTATGGCATTCGTCGATCATTACAATAGCATCGTATTTACCTGCCAGGTCGCAAATTTTATCCAGTTGTGCAATGGTACCATCCATACTGAAGCTGCCATCGGTTACAATAATGCGGCTGCGCAGATGTTGTGTTTCTTTCAGTTTGCTTTCCAGGTCGTCCATATTATTGTGCTCGTAGCGGTAGCGCTGTGCTTTACATAAACGAACACCGTCGATAATGGATGCATGATTCAAGGTATCGGAGATGATGGCATCTTCCTCGCCAAACAGGGGTTCAAAAACACCGCCATTGGCATCAAAAGCCGCTGCGTATAAAATGGTATCTTCTGTTCCTAAAAACTCGGCCAGTTTTTTTTCCAGTTCCTTGTGTATATCCTGGGTGCCGCAGATAAAGCGTACACTGCTCATGCCATAGCCCCGCAGGTCGATATATTTTTTGGCGGCTGCCAGTACTTTAGGATGAGATGAAAGTCCGAGGTAGTTATTAGCACAAAAATTCAAAACAGTCTTGCCGTTTACAATAATTTCGGCACCCTGTTCGCTGCTGATGATGCGTTCTTTTTTAGAAAGGCCGGCTTTTTCAATTTCGGTAAGTTCGGCGGCTATGCGGCTGACAAATTTCTCGTTCATATAGTTAAGGTTAATTAGGGCAAATTTAGGGTAAAATGGAACGCTGATGACGCTGATTGAGCAGATGAGTACTGATTTTTGGACGAGAACCATACGTAATCGTCTTAGTTAAATGTGCTATATAAATATATGATGCAAGCGTGTTCTTCGGCTTTGCAAAGGATAAACTGCCAATGAAGCTGCATAATGCTTCCAGGCCCGGTTCCCCAAAATTTAACTTTTTTCCTTTTTACTGTAACTTTTTATGATTCACCTTCGTATAATACAAAAAAACAACCTGCCTGGGTAACTTTAACTACTGAACACCTGTATGACGGAGAGAGAATATAATGAATGCGTAAACCTGTATGCAGACAATGTGTACCGATTTATCCTCAAAAACCTGAGGCATAATGAGGACGCAAAGGATGTGGTGCAGGGGGCATTTGAAAAATTGTGGATCAACAGGGCCAAGGTTGAGAATGAACGTAGCAAAAGTTACCTGTTTACGATCGCTTACAATCAAATGATCGATCATGTGAGAAAAAACAAACGGATCGTATTGAGTGAGGGATTTTCGGAGAATGCCAAAGGAAGCGGGGAGCAAAAGCATGATGCTAAAAGAATCCTGAACGAGGCTTTGTATAAACTGAGTGAAAAACAACGAAGCCTGGTATTATTGAAAGATTATGAGGGATATAGCTATGAGGAGATCGGGCAAATTACCGGGCTGAACGAAAGCCAGGTAAAAGTTTATTTACACCGGGCAAGATTGCAGTTGAGGGAGTATATTGTGAGCCCGGAAAACGTAATATAAAATTAGCCGGGAAGGCGGTAAGACGTTTTAAGTTTCCCCGTCTTACCGCCTTCCCGGCAAAAAAAATAAAATGCAGATTAACAGACATAATTACGAATCGTTTTTTTTGCTGTACGTAGATAAGGAATTATCTGCTGCAGACAGGAAAGCTGTGGAAGTTTTTGTGCGGGAGAACCCGGATCTGCAGATGGAGCTGTCTTTATTACAGCAGACCGTTGTTACTGACGATGATATTGTGCTGAACAAAAAGGACTGGTTGTATATGGAAGAGGATATTTCTGCCCTGCAGGAAAATCTTTTATTGTATGCAGATGGTGAATTAAGTCCGGCAGATAAAAACACGGTTGAATCACTGTTGAATACAAATGTATCTGCAAAAGCGGAATGGAATATTTTGCAGCAAACAAAATTACAGCCCGATATGACGGTGGTTTTTGAAGAAAAAACGTTGTTGTATCGTAAGGAAGGAGGCAAGGTGGTTGGCTTTAAATGGTGGCGGGTGGCAGCAGCGGCTGTATTGCTGGGTTTTGGGCTCTGGACGGGCGTTTCGGTATATAAAAATAATACTCCGGGGGCAGCTGGATCTGAAGTAGCTGTACAAGAAAATAAAACAGGAAGCCAGCAGGGAAGAACAGGAACTGTTGCTGAAGTAAAACAGGCAACAACTACTGTTGATAATACGGTTGCTGAAAATAATAACGCAACAACAAGCCGGCAAACAAATTCAGGATCAGGTGAAAAAGCTGCAACGCCCGTTGAAAAAGTGAATAATGCTGAAAATCAAAACAGCACTACATCTGATCAGGCAATAACAAAGCAGAACAACAGCCCTAAAAAGCCTGATAATAATTTGCCTAAACCGTATTTTGAAAATATTAACAACACAAGAAGTAACGAAACTATAGCCGCCAACGTATCATCTGAAAATAACAACAGCGTACGGGTTTCCGGAAACAATGATGCTGTAGTTAAATTGAATTCCAAAGAGAACAAGGTTGTTGTAGCTGATATCGATAACAGTAAAACAAATACCAATCTTGCTGCCGTACAGGTAGTAAATACCAATACTGCCGAAGGAGATAATAATAACAGCCGTTATCTGAATGTAGATGACAATAAAGGAAAAAGATCGGCATTGGGTGGTTTTATACGTAAGGCTAAACGGGTGCTGGAGCGTACCACCAATGTTAAAACCGGTGAAGGAATTACAATTGCCGGCTTTGAGATCGCATTAAAATAATCACTTAAAAATTGAAACAGATGAAAAAGCTAATTCTACTTTTAGCAACAGCAATTATTTGCTTAAACTCAACAGCCCAGGACAAGCCGGACAAAAAAGGCGAAAATAAAGACACCATCAGGGTTGGTGGTATGATCATTGTAAAAAAAGGAAAAAAGAACGGCGACGTATCTGTAAACATTGGCGGCGACAATGGCAGAAAGAAAAGAAAGAACATCAGCACCAACTGGTGGATACTTGACCTTGGATTTGCAAACTACAGCGATAAAACAAATTATGCCAATGCCGGCAGTTACCTGGTAAACCGCCCTGGTTTTCCAAACCTGGATAAAAATGATTTTAAACTCAGGGCCGGTAAAAGTGTGAATGTAAACATCTGGGTTTTTATGCAGCGGCTTAACCTGATACAGCACCATGTACACCTTAAATATGGCCTGGGCGTTGAGCTGAATAACTACCGCTATAAATCAGCCATCAATTATAACGAAGGCGGGACGGTACCTTATACTGCAAATACACAAACCAATGCGCCTTTTATATTCAGGGATTCTATCTCCTTTTCAAAGAATAAACTGGCAGCAGATTATGTTACCGTGCCGGTGATGCTGAATTTTGTAACCAATGCTGATGAAAGAAAGAACAGGTTCAGCCTGAGCATGGGAGTAAGTGCAGGTTATTTGTACAGCCAGCGTAATAAGCAGGTGAGTAACGAAAGGGGAAAATTAAAGAACCGGGGAGATTATGACCTGGAGCGTTTCAAATTATCTTATGTAGCCGAACTGGGTTTTGGTCCGGTAATGCTCTATGGTTCATACAGCCCTAAATCGATGTACGAAAGAAGCCTGGATATAAGGCCATTTAATGTTGGCTTCAGGTTCAGCTACTGGTAATAGCTCTCTCTCCCAATCCTTTATCCGTGGCGGTTTACCAAAACGGGTGAAGGGGCGGGGTTTTAATATAAGCTTCCGGAATTTCCGGAAGCTTTTTCATTTACCCTTTAATTTTTGTTAATCTTTTCCACATGGGTAAAATTTTTGTATGCGGCACGTAGTTTGTGTCTGAAAAGAAAATTATTTTTAGCAAATGAATTCCACCCGGTTCTTCCAGATCAGCATATTGATGTCGGCAGTTTTATTGGTATCATTTGTTCCTTTGCCTAAAAAGAAACCTGTACAAAAAAAGACTGCAAAGCAGCAGCCCAAAGTTGTGGTGAAGGACACAGTACGCAATCCTTACTATATTATTGTTGATAAAAGTGAATATGAATTGTATGTGTATGATGACGAAGGCTGGTATGCAACATATCCAATAGTATTTGGCAGTAAAGATCTGAGTGATAAAATGCTTGCAGGTGATAAACGTACTCCGGATGGCAGTTTTAAAGTGGTCCTTAAAAAAATACACCAGAAATGGGGACCCGAACTGTTACTTGATTACCCGAATGATGCAAGCGTAAAAAAATTCAACGAAAGAAAAGCAAAGGGGCTGATACCGAAGAATGCAAAAATTGGTGATGGAATTGCCATTCATGCCACCAGGCCACAGGAAGAATGGACCATTGACAGTTATTACAACTGGACCGATGGCTGTGTTTCTGTGAAATATACCGAAATGAAAGACCTGTACAGTTATATCCCGGTTGGCACACCGGTTACCATCAGGCAATAATGGTTTTAAGTATTGTTGATGAATAACAAACTGCCATCGCCATAGCTTAAAAACCTGAAATCATTTTCCATCGCATATTTATAAACAGACTTCCACTCATTACCGATAGCAGCAGCAACCAGCAACAGCAATGTGGATTGGGGCTGATGAAAATTGGTGATAATGGCTTTGGCTATTTTAAACCGGTAACCGGGGGCGATCAATATCTGCGATTGTGTAAATAATTTTTCAAGCTTATTTGCTTTCAGCCAGTTCAGCAATGCTGTCAATGATTCTTTGGCAGTGATATTGCTATTGGCCAGGGGTGCTTCATAAACTTCCCACTGACTGATGCTTAATTGTTTTATTTGCGGCTGCAGCATTGCTTTAACCCCCATCCAGTAAAGGCTTTCCAGGGTTCTGAGTGAGGTAGTTCCCACTGCCACGATCGTTTTGTTCAGTTGTTCAATCAGTTGTTCAATCATTTCAAAGCCAACATCAATCCATTCGGCATGCATTTCATGATCCTGCATGGTTGCAGCTTTTACCGGCTTAAAGGTGCCGGCACCTACATGTAATGTTACAAAACCGGTTTGTATTTTTTTATCAGCAAGACTATCAAAAATTTCTTTGGTGAAGTGCAGCCCTGCTGTGGGGGCTGCAACCGATCCCTCGTCTGCAGCATAAATAGTCTGGTACCTGTTGGTATCATCGCCTTCAGTTTTCCTTTTAATGTATGGTGGCAAAGGAATATCTCCTGTCATTTCAAGCACTTCAGCAAAACTTATATCCCCATCCCAGTTAAATTCAACCACATAGGCATCAGAAAGTTTTTCTGCCAATTTTGCTCTCAATACCAAACCCAAAACACCAAACCCAAAACTCAATTCAGGTTCTTTCCATTTGCTTACCCCGCCAACAAAACACTTCCAGGTATTTTTTTTTGTTGCAGATAACGTGGATGTATAATCTGCATGAAAAGGCTCCAGTAAAAATATTTCAATAATACTGCCGCTGCTTTTCTGAAAGCGGATACGGGCCTTGATCACCTTGGTGTTGTTGAAGACCAGGAAACTATCACCTGGCAAATGGGTTGCAATATTCTTATAAACGTCTTCTTTTATTTTGCCATTTTGATAAATGAGCAATGTAGATGCATCCCTTTCTGCCAGCGGATGCAAAGCGATCCTTTCTGCCGGCAGCTCATAGGTATAATCAAGAATGGATATTTTTTTGGGATCGGTCATTGTAAAAAGGCAGCAGTTTCTGTTTCCCATTTTGCAGTTTCTTTTTTACAAAGGCTTTCGTGGCCGGCAGTTTCGTAAATCACAAACTTTTTATTGTTATTGGGGATGTTATTAAATAAAATATCTTCTTCAGACTTACTTACTCTTGGATCATTGCGGCCCCATTGAAGCAACACCGGGCATTTGATACTGGCAGCAAATGCTTCGGGTTTCATGCCAAAGGCCCAGAAGCCATGCTCGGTGCCACCCCAGAATGTAAGCAGGGTACCAATAGGCTCGGCTGGTAAACCCATGATCTTTAAACGGCCCCTAACTGCATCCTGGATGGTACCAAAAGGCATTTCTAAAATTATTTTTTGAGGATCGAGCTGGTAATCTTTTACAGCTTTGGTAATGGTAGAAGCGCCCATGGAAATTCCCCACAAGACTATATTTTTTTCTCTTTTGTTTTTTATATAATCAAAGGCCAGTTTCACATCTTCGCTTTCATCAAAGCCAATGGTGCAGGTATTGCCTTCGCTGCTGCCATGTGCCCTGAAATCGACCAGCAAGGTATTATAGCCCATTTTATGGAAAGATCCGGCTTCCTGTATCACGCCCGATTTATTGCCTCCGTGCCCATGGAATAAAATAACCGTTCCCTTGTTAGCAGAATCAGTAATATACCAGGCTTCCAGCTTCAGGCTGTCTTTTGTTTTTAAGTATACCATTTTAAAGGTTGAGTCGGTGGCAGCATCATTTTTTTTCTTTTCGGCGTTTATGCCAAATAATATTTCTTTTGCCTTATCCCAGCTGGTTTTTTCTTCTTGCTTTTTAATGCTTATTTCACCGCTATTATAAAAATGAGTGAATTTATAGGCATGAAAAGCCACGATAATATTCAACAGTACAAAAATGATAACGAGACTTCGG
>JBJTMN010000220.1:0-2015 GCA_046070545.1 Ferruginibacter sp. | reverse complement strand
AATTTTAAATGATAGGATTGGCAGGGTTGCACCCTTTCTGAAGCTGTAAAAACTTTTATATGCCCGTTATGCGTAAAAAATTTATTCTGTTCGTTGTTAATGAAATATTGCGGGTACAAAGCACATGCTTTTTCATTGATGTTATTAATGGTTACCGGCAAACTGGTGCCGGGTATTAATGCAATATTCTTTTGCCCTACGATTCCTGGGCCTCTTATGAAAAATGCAAACGCATCATTGTATTGCGTGCATGCAAAATCAGTATATTCTTCTGAGCTGAAAACATAATTGAATTTAATACTGTCTCCCAGCGGTACAAAATCAAATTCCAGTATACATGCATCATGGGTTGCTTCTGAAACAATGTCCGTAAGATCCTGGTCCCCGGGGTAGCCCCATGCGTTAAAAGCATCTACATTAATTGCAGCGGCAATGCCATTACCATCCACCCCATTGTTACCAACACCGGTAGTTTTGGCCCTGCCATTTGTTAAAACAATACCACTGTCAATTCCAATATTTGTTCCGCTCAGATTATTAAAAAAACCAGTCATGGCAGGATGCCCGCTGAGTACAATATTACTTACAGTTACCCCTGGTCCAAGTAATTTTTGCACCAATGCCTGGGCATTTGCTGATGAGGTAATGTTTAACTGTGCATTCGATTCATGAAATAATGAAATGAGGATCACACATAGTAAAAATATTTTGCAGGCTTGTTTCACAAAAGACAAGTTAACACATATCTGTTAATTTTAACAACCAGGCATAAAAAAGCCCCCAATATTCAATGGGGGCTTTCAAAAAGCGTTTTTAAACTTAAAGATTAGTCAGTGCGGAATTCATACTACGCACCGCATCAGCACTTTTATTAAAAGCTGCCTGCTCTTCCTCATTCAATTTATAATCTACGATCTTTTCAATACCGGTTCTGCCAATTACCACCGGCACACCAATACAAATATCGTTCTGGCCATATTCACCTTCCAGGTAAACACAGCAAGGATATAATTTTTTCTCATCTCTAACTATAGATTCAACCAATGCAGCTCCTGCAGCACCCGGTGCATACCAGGCACTGGTGCCCAATAAACCAGTAAGTGTTGCACCGCCAACCATGGTATCAGCAGCTACTTTTTTCAAAGTCTCCGCATCTAAATAATTGCTCACAGGCGTTCCCTGGTAAGTAGCCAGCCTGGTTAAAGGAATCATGGTAGTATCTCCATGTCCGCCTACAACTACGGCCTGTAAATCAGTGGCAGGTACGCCCATGGCAGTTGATAAATAATATTTAAAGCGGCTGCTGTCTAAAATACCACCCATGCCAATGATGCGGTTCTTAGGTAACCCGCTCGATTTCAAGGCCAGGTAGGTCATGGTATCCATCGGGTTACTGATAACCACAATGATAGCATCAGGAGAATATTTTAAAAGATTTTCGGTAACCGATTTTACAATACCGGCATTAATGCCGATCAGCTCTTCCCTGGTCATGCCTGGTTTACGTGGAATACCGGAAGTGATAACAGCCACATCGGTTCCGGCAGTTTTTGAATAATCATTGGTGCTTCCGGTAATGCGGGTATCAAAACCCAGCAGGGTAGAGGTTTGCATCAGGTCCATGGCCTTGCCTTCGGCAACGCCTTCCTTAATGTCAAGTATCACCAGTTCGTTACAAAGTGCTGCACGGGCAATATTGTCGGCACAGGTAGCGCCTACGGCTCCGGCTCCAACTACAGTAATTTTCATGTAAATATGTTTATTGGTAAAATAATGATTTGTGCAGCAAAGATAATTAAATACAAAGGGAGTATAAACCTGAATGTTAAAATATCTTCCGCCGTAAGATCAGAATAATGCAGCGATCTCCTCAACGGGTATGGTATGCATGTAATGGTTCAGCAATTTTCCGTTTTTATTATAAACGTATATATCTGGTATAGAACCCACCCTGTAAAAACGCGGCAAATCAAAACCTGCATCTCTGGTTACAGTAATATTGGGGTAATCAGCGA
>JBJTMN010000219.1:0-6965 GCA_046070545.1 Ferruginibacter sp. | reverse complement strand
GGTTTCTACCCAGAATTTACGACGCCTGGATTCGTCCATTGACCAGGTATTTTTTGTGTCGGTTGCCGTTGCAACCTATATTCAATGCCCCGGCTTTTTTAAGGCAAATGCGGTAAAACTGTCAATACTGCTGGCATTTGAAGGATTAACATACCTGGTGAGTTTCATTAAATTTAAAAAGGAAATTGCAACACATACCATGGGTGCCAAGATCTGGACACTTTTACTTTTTGCCACACTTGTTCAGATAATTTTACAATGCCAGTCGGTTATTTTGTTCAACATTTGTTTTTGGGTTGGCCTGGTTACCAGGCTTGAAATCATTGGAATTATTCTTATACTGAAAAAATGGACGAATGATGTACCCTCCATTTATCATTCGCTGAAACTGAGACAAGGCAAGGAAATAAAGCGTAACCGGATGTTTAACGGGTAAGCAATACCAGGCCCTGCTCACCGGTATTCCCTTTTTTAAGTTTTGATTTTATTTCCCCGGCTTATGCCCTGCACTTAATTTATACAATACATAACCAAAACCCAACAGCAGGTGCAGCATGAGTATGCCAAATATGATCATTTCCTTTGTATCCATTCCGTTGTTTTGGCTGCAAGTTCTGTGCTGGCTGCTTTTATAACGGTAACTTTTGTAACAAATCCCTGCCAGGTAATTATGCCCTGCTACAGGCCAAACATCCACGGCAACAAATCCTTTTCGGCAAATACATGATTCCAGCAATCGTGTTTCACACCAGGGTACTCCGTATATTTTACTTGATATCCCTTGCGCTGCAGTTTTTTGTAAAACTGCCTGGAATAGCCGGCGGGTATCACATCATCGGCTGCCCCATGGAATATCCAGAACCGGGTTGCTTTTGAGATGTGTTTTACAATATCCGTATTGCCCATACCACATATCGGGAAAGCCGCTGCAAACCAGCCGGGTTTCCTGGCCACGATATCCCACACCCCCATGCCTCCCTGCGATATGCCCCCGATGTAAAGCCGGGATGTATCGGTATTTGTTAGTTTTCGCAAACTATCTGCCAGGCTCAGCAATAAACGGGTGGTAGTAGTAGGTGTATCATTAAAAGGGAAGATGGATTCTTTGATCACCGGTTTCAGTAGGCCGCTGTCTTCAGCCAGCTCAAACCTGATCTCAAAAAAATTCCACAGATCTTCAACAGGGCATTGCGGAAACAACACATAGGCCGGGTAGCGCAACCGGTTACTGTCCTGCAGAAAAAAAGAGGCCCCGGTCTTCAGCTGGCTTTCATTATCATTTCCTTTTAAACCGGCGCCATGTAAAAAAATGACCAGCGGGTATTTTTTACTGCTGTCGAAGTTCAGCGGCTGCAAAAGCCTGTACAACAGCGTTTGGCCTTGATCCGTAAAACTGTGCTTTGTAAATGCAACAAGATCCTGCCCGGCCAGGTAGTTAAAACATACCAGGATGATGATCACTGACAGTAGAAGTTTCCTGCGAAACATGGGCAAACTCTTTAAAAATAGGATTCAGGATACCTGAAATATACATACAATTCAATGGTTTTTGAACGTATCATTTAAGGCATCAGGGTTTTATATCATGATGGAGTAAAAAACAAAGCCTCCCTGATCTGAAGGGAGGCTTTGTGCCCAGGACTGGATTCGAACCAGCACATCCTTGCGAACGCTGCGACCTGAACACAGTGCGTCTACCAATTTCGCCACCTGGGCATTTAAACGGTAACCTGTTAATTGGTTAATCCGTGAAACGGATAAACAATGTAACCGATTATTGATTCAGGGTTGCAAATATAATAGAAGTCTGCAACTTTCAACGATCAACTTTTAATTTTTCGTCTAAAATTATACACTCACATTAAAATCCCGCAACGCATCATTTAAACTTGTTTTAAGGTCGGTACTGGGTTTGCGCTGTCCTATGATCAGGGCGCAGCCCACACCAAACTCGCCCGCCGGGAATTTTTTGGTATAGCTGCCGGGTATTACCACACTTCGGGCAGGCACAATACCTTTCATTTCCACGGGTTCGGCACCGCTGACATCTATTATTTTAGTTGATTGTGTTAACACTACATTGGCGCCCAATACTGCTTCTTTTTCAACCCGTACACCTTCTACCACAATACAGCGGCTGCCAATAAAACATCCGTCCTCAATAATTACCGGGCTGGCCTGCAGTGGTTCCAGCACGCCACCAATACCCACACCCCCGCTCAGGTGTACCCCCTTGCCTATCTGTGCACAACTGCCTACGGTTGCCCAGGTATCTACCATGGAACCTTCATCTACATAAGCGCCAATATTTACATAACTGGGCATCAATACCACATTACGGCCCAAAAAAGCGCCATAGCGGGCAACAGCATGCGGCACGGCCCTTACGCCCATGGATGCATAATCCGATTTCAGCTTCATCTTATCGTAAAACTCAAAAGGTGGTAATGTGAAGGTCTGCATTTGCTGTATGGCAAAGTACATCAGTATGGCCTGCTTCACCCATTCGTTCACTTGCCAGCCCCCGGCATCCAAAGGTGAGGCGGTTCTTAAACGCCCCTTATCTACTTCTTCTATAACAGTGCGTACTGCATTGGCATACACTTCTTCTTTTAACAGGTCGCGGTTGGCCCATGCGGCAAGTATCTGTTCTTTTAATTCCATGCTTTTGTTTTTTTGCAAATTTAATTAATTTGACTATCTGCTTTCCATATTTAAAATTGAATGTATTTTACATCCATGAACATCCTCATTCGTTTACCCAACTGGCTGGGAGATTTGGTTATGAGCACGGCTTTTGTACAGGCTGTGAAAGACCAATACCCCCATGCTACTATTGACCTGGTTGCAAAAAAGGGGATCGGTTTTCTGCTGGATCATTTCCCGGCACATGGCAACCGCTATATTTTTTCTAAAGAAGAATATAAAGGGATAAGAGGAACCCGGGCATTTGGCAAAATGATAGCCGCTCAAAAAAAATATGATATTTTCTTCTGCCTGCCCGATTCTTTTTCTTCGGCTATTATGGGCTGGGCCATAGCCGCCAAACAACGCGTTGGATATAAAAAAGAGCTGAGGTCTGTTTTTTTAACCGATACCTATAATAAGCCAAGGAACTTACACCGTGTGGAGGAATATGTTGACCTTTTAAAACAGTTTATCAAAAAAGATATAACAATACCACCTGTAAGGCTTCAGTTGCCGGAAGCAGAAAAAACAAACGCCGTCATCATCAACATCAATTCCGAAGCAGTATCACGCAGGCTGCCTGCAGAAAAAGCCATTAGTATCATAGCTGCAATACGTAATAAAATAAATAATGAAATAATACTGGTTGGCAGTAATAAAGAAGCTGCTTTTGTGGAGGAGGTTTTTAATGCTTTGCCCGATAAAACAAATATCAGCAACAAAGCAGGCAAAACAAGTATCCCGCAACTGATGCAGTTATTTGCAACCAGTGTGGCCGTTTTAACCACCGACAGCGGCCCGGCGCATGTGGCCAATGCACTGGGCGTGCATACCATTGTACTGTTTGGCGCCGGCAATGAAAACAATACAGCACCTTACAATAAGAATAACCGTACCATCATCAGGCTGGGGCAACTGGATTGCGAACCCTGTGTAAGCAATACCTGTAAACTATACGGTGTACCACAATGCCTGGTAAGGCTTGATGAGAACAGGATTGTACAGGCTGTAACCGAAGTATTAACATAACAGGAAATGAATTTCGATACAGATATTGAAGAAGCATTAAAGGTATTGAATACCGGAGGTATCATACTGTACCCCACCGATACCGTTTGGGGCATTGGCTGTGATGCTACCAATGCGGATGCTGTTGCAAAAATTTATGCACTCAAGAAAAGAGCCGATGAAAAGAGCATGATCGTATTACTGGCCGATGAACATGAGATACCCAAATATGTTACCCAGCCAAACCCTAAAATATTCGACTACATAAAAGGCATACATAAACCCACCACTTTTATTTATGAAGGTGCAGCCAACCTGGCCGGTAATATAATACATGCAAGCGGCACTATCGGTATCCGTATCACCGGTGACAGCTTTTGTAAAAAACTGATCCAACGTTTTGGGAAGCCCATCGTTTCTACATCAGCCAATATTTCGGGCTACCCGGCGCCGGCCATTTTTGAGGATATAGACCATGAAATAAAAAGCGGTGTTGACTATATCGTACAACACCGCCAGGATGATCTGACAGCAAGATCACTGTCTGCTATTGTAAAGCTGAACGCAGATGGCTCTCTCACCATCATACGTCCATAAAAATTATAAAGTTAGTCCTACGCCCAGCTGTATACTCTGGCTTTTCCATTTTTCCTTATTATCAATATCATTCAGGTTACTGAGCCCTACCGCATAACGTGCATAGATATTCAGATGAGAGATATTGACCTGCAAACCACCCAGCATACTGAAATCGCCTGATTTAAATGCATCCTTGCCATTCTGTACCAGGGTTTTGCTTTTATTTGTAAGGACACCAAACTGCGGGCCGGCCTGTATGGTAAGATATTTCACCGGCTTGTAATTAAGCAGTATGGGAATACTCATGTATTTCAGCTGCACTTTATCTACTTTATTGAATTGATAGATGGCACTGTAACTGCTGGAAGTATCCACATTGATCTGGTTAAATAATATTTCTGGTTGTATTGCAAATTTTTTGCCCAACCCAACCGAAAAGAAACCGCCAACATGATAACCAAAAGAAAACTGGTCATCAAAAGATTTACCGGAAAGCTTGTTTACATTGGCTCCTCCCTTAAAACCAATATGTAGTTTTTGTGCATTGGCAGCGCCTGTGGTGATGCAAAGAATTGCCAGGATAAAGAGTTTTGTTTTCATAAATAAAAATGTTTAGTTAGCATGTATGCACCAAGTTATATGCCAATGGCTTTTAAAAAATTACAAACTTATGTTAAGAGACGGATGTTAAAATGAAAACCCGGTATTTATTGAAAAGATTGCACTGAACCTGTTCTCCGTTGTTTCAGGCAGGTAATAATCAAGGTAAAGTACTGGTTGTATAAAAAACTTTTTGATCATGTACGTAAGATCTAACGATGCTGCAATTGACTGTAACTGGAATTTATTGCTATAGTCAGATTTTTTCCGGTTGCTGAAAGCAGGCCTGTCAAAGATTCTGTTGGTATGGGTCTGGCTTAATTTGTCGCTGCCCATGTTCAGCATTAATGTAGGAATAAAATCCAGTTCGTCTTTTTTTGAAAGAACATTATAAAAATAAAAGTCGTGCCCGACAGTAGCAGCTACAGAAAAATAGCTGGTCTTATTGTCGGTAGAATCTTTGCCGTTAATGGTAATTATAGTATCCCGGCCATTGGGTGGCGGGTTAGGAAGGTGAATGGTTCTTTTAAAAGTCACATAATTCATTTCCTTGTATTTACCATCTACATATCCCAACATGATGCCCGGCTGAAAAAGCCCCTTTGCCAGTTTAACATACGCACTCAGATCATTCTGGTAAATGGATTTGCTGTTATATTTATCCTGGTTGCTTAAATACCTGGTGTAAGAACCGCCGGCATAAATGGTGCTGCCATAATAATCATATCCTGCAGTAAGACCTGTCTGGTATATCTCTGCTTTTCCGCTGCTGTCGCCGGTAATAAAAGCTGAAACGCCAAAACTCAATCCGTTTTTCAACCGGTACGTAATACCGGGAGTGTAAACCAGCTGCTTGTCAACCCCGGTTGCATTGGCTGCATTATTATGTGCACTAAACTCCCCGTTACCAATACCTAAGCTGATATCCAGGTAATTTTTATCCTTCTTCATCATATTGATAAAGGCATCGTTCTTGAACATGGAATCCAGCAGGCGATTATCTTCTTTGCTTAGTGAGTCGGTTTGGGCAATGGCTGATGATGCAAAAAATAAAAAACAAAGCAATAATATGTATTTGCACATAAGTTGAGAATGCTGGTTTGTTAGATTAGGAAACCAAATTTAGTTTAATAGTACGTTAAAAACACAACTTTTACAGCAATTTAACGCTGCAAGCATACATTAAAGTGCCTATGATGCCAAAAATGAGAATAAAAAGCGTAGCTTTGCGCCCATTATTAAAAAACTGAGAATTACATGACATGCTCAGTTGCTGTTGAACATAGACTTTCTATCGGGATGATTTGATCTCCCAGACTTTTCCAACGGCCAAGGCATGACATTCCGGTACTCAACAGAGTAAGCACTGCCGGTAATTTACATGTGGCTATCGCAAAACAATTTACATGAATGCATTTGAGGCCTTAGGCCTGAACGAACAATTGGTACAATCTGTTACCGAACTGGGATTTGAAACCCCTACAGAAATTCAAACAAAAGCCATCCCGGTCTTATTATCAGGTACCACCGATTTTATCGGCCTGGCACAAACCGGTACCGGCAAAACGGCCGCTTTTGGTTTGCCATTATTACAGTTAATTGACGGCACACAGCGCCACCCGCAGGCACTCATCGTGTGCCCCACCCGTGAACTGTGTTTGCAGATCACCAACGACCTGGAAAATTTTAAAAAACACAACAGGAATATTTTTACCGAAGCGGTGTATGGCGGCGCATCTATCATGATGCAGATACGCAACCTGAAAAGAGGCGTACACATTGTGGTGGCAACACCGGGCCGTTTAATTGACCTTATTGAACGCAAAGCCATCGACCTGCAAAAAGTAAAATACGTGGTACTGGATGAGGCCGATGAAATGCTGAATATGGGCTTTAGAGATGATATTGATTTTGTATTGAAGAATACCGTTAACCGCGAAAGCACCTGGTTATTCAGTGCTACCATGCCACCGGAAGTTAGAGCCATCAGTAAGAACTACATGGAAACCCCAAAAGAAGTTACGGTTGGTAAAAAGAACAGCGGTAACGTTAATATCGATCACCAGTTCTTTGTAGTGCCTGCCAGCCAG
>JBJTMN010000218.1:0-2728 GCA_046070545.1 Ferruginibacter sp. | reverse complement strand
CAAAAGCGCCATAGGCAAACAGAAGCAGGGCACCTATATAATATGCAGTATAGAATGCAAAATCTATTAACTGGCTTTGAAACTGATCCAGGTGAAAATAATGTGTGCAGAAAGGAATGAATACACTGTTACCGGCGGCAATGAAACCCCAGAAAAAGAAAACTGTAACCAATGTGCCTAAGGCACCATAATTTGTTTCTTTTAATGATTGACTTTCAATTGGAGTAATGAAGTCGGTTTGTTCTGTTGGCATATGGTTAGTTTTTAAGTGGTTGAAAATAGAATAAAATTATCATTGAGAAAAATATTTCGTTTTAAATTGTTTGCCAATCAAAAATGATTGCTAAATTGAACAGCAATAAAACAAATGAATGGAAATATTACATGTTAGTGCCGAATGTTATCCTTACGCAAAGGTTGGCGGTCTTGCAGATGTAGTAGGTACACTCCCCAAATACCAGCAGCAACTTGGACATATAGCCAAAGTAGTGGTGCCTATGTATCGTACAAAGTTTTTGTACGAAAACGAATGGAACGTTGAACATAAGGGCAGTTTTATGATGGGTGATCGTTATTTTGATTACACCATCATCAAGGAAAAAACAAATAAACTGAATTACGATCTTTACTGTGTTGATATTTATGGATTGCTAGACAGAGAACAGGTTTATGGTTACGATGATGATACCGAACGTTTTACTGCATTCCAGATTGCAGTGGTAGACTGGCTGTCGCGTTGGGAACACAGGCCCGATGCCGTACATGTGCACGACTATCATGCAGGGCTGATCCCTTTTATGATGCGTAATAGTTACGATTACCGCCATCTGTCAGCAGTACCAACCATCCTTACTATTCACAATGCACAATACCAGGGATGGATGGGCTGGGATAAAAGTAATTATTTACCGGCATGGGATACCTGGAACTGGGGTTTGCTCGACTGGAGCAACACAATTAATCCGCTGGCATGTGCAGTAAAATGCGCAGACAGGGTTACCACGGTTAGTCCCAGTTATATGGAAGAACTGATGCAGGAAGCTAACGGGCTTGAACAACTCTTCAGAATGGAAAGGGCCAAATCGAGTGGTATACTAAACGGGATAGATACCATGGTATGGAACCCCGAAACGGATACCTATATCCTGGATAATTATTCCCTTACAGATGCGGCAGCAGGCAAATTATTAAACAAGAAAAAACTATGCAAGGATTTTAATCTTGATGCTGAACTTCCTTTGTTCATTTATATTGGCAGGTTGGTAGGCGAAAAAGCTGCCGATCTTTTGCCCCAGGCAATTACCGATGCTGTAAGCCAGCTGGGTAAAAGAATGAATTTTTTAATTTTAGGAAGTGGTGATAAAAGAGTGGAAGACCAGCTTATGTACCTTTCCGAAGGCTTTGCCGGCTTTTATAATTCAAGGATCGGATACAATGAAAAACTGGCGCACCAGATGTATGCCGGTGGCGATTTTCTGCTGATGCCCAGCCGGGTGGAACCCTGCGGACTGAACCAGATGTATGCCTTACGTTACGGCACCATACCCATGGTAAGAAGCACCGGCGGATTAAAAGATACGGTTGTTGATTTTGGTGAACCCAATGGTTTTGGTATACGTTTTAATCATGCCAGTGTGTGGGATATTACCTACTCCATACACCGTGCGGTAGAGCTTTATGATGATAAAGAGAAGATGACAGAGCTGGTTAAGCAGATCATGCAGATCGATAACAGCTGGGAACAAAGTGCAGCAAAATATATTGACCTTTATAATTCCATACAACATAAATAAAAACCATGATCAGTAAATCTGTAATTGCAGTAATATTGGGAGGTGGCGCAGGCAGCCGCTTGTATCCACTTACATCAACCCGTAGTAAACCTGCAGTACCCATTGGTGGTAAATACCGGCTGGTAGATATTCCCATTTCAAACTGTATCAATTCAAGCATCAACCGCATGTTTGTTTTAACGCAATACAATTCAGCATCATTGAACAAGCATATAAAAAATGCCTACCAGTTCAGTGCTTTCAGCAGTGGCTTTGTTGATATACTGGCGGCAGAACAAACGCCTGAAAGTATGGGATGGTTCCAGGGTACGGCAGATGCGGTAAGGCAGTCATTAAAACATATCCAGAACAATGATTTTGAGTATGTGCTTATTTTAAGCGGCGACCAGCTTTACCAGATGGACTTTAGGGAAATGTTTGAGAACCATATCAGCAAAGCTGCCGATATCTCTATTGCCACCATACCGGTAGGCGACCGGGAAGCGCCTGAATTTGGCATATTGAAGGCAAATGAGGAAAATCTTATTACTTCTTTTATTGAAAAGCCTGCCAAGGAATTATTGCCCCAATGGGAAAGTGATACCGGCGAAGAAATGCAGGCACAGGGACGTAAGTACCTGGCTTCAATGGGTATATATATATTTAACCGCAAATTCTTATTCGACCAGTTGCTGATCGATAAAAAAGACGCAACTGATTTTGGTAAAGAGATCATTCCGGCTTCCATCAGCACACAAAAAGTAGTGAGCTACCAGTACGATGGTTACTGGACAGATATCTGGAATATTTATTCTTTTTATGAAGCCAACCTGGCATTAACGCTTGAGATACCGCCATTCAACCTGTTTGATAATAACCGGGCCATTTTCAGCCGTGCACGTATGCTGCCCCCCATGAAGATCGGTAATACACATGTTGAACACAGTATACTTGCC
>JBJTMN010000217.1:0-2196 GCA_046070545.1 Ferruginibacter sp. | reverse complement strand
ATCAAAACAATTGCCGCCGATACAACCAGGCAACCCAGCAATACATACAACCAGTCCATTTTCTTGAACACAATTCCGGCGAAAAACCTGCCCAGCGCAAAGGATGCTGACAAAATACTTGCCATCTGAATACTTAAACTTGTAGAAAGATGTAATTCATCTTTATTAAAAGTTGGCAACCAGCTCATAATGCTTTGTTCAATCAACACATAAAAAAATGCACTAAAAATAAATACAAGCACCAGTGGCCTGGCTATCAGTTTTATCATCCCTACAAAATCATCTGCCATATTCTTAGCTTCTTCCTGCTCTGCTTTTTTTACGGACGATTCGTCAATTTTAGTTGTTAGCAGCAACAGGAAAGCTGCCCCCGCTATTGCAGCCAGCAGGTAATATACACGCAACCACGACTGTGATTTCACATTCTCATTATCTACAAAATAACTGAACAGGAAATAACCCAGCAGAATACCCACCATAAAGAAGGATTCCAGAAAATTCATCAGGCTAAGATGCTCCTTATCGTTTTTGGTAACCAGCCCCAGCGTTGCAAATACCGAAACCTTGATAAGTGCAAAACCAAAACCCACTGAAGCAAATAATAATTTGGTCATTAAAAAACTGGGTACATTAGGCATGATAAGGCACATGGCCGTAACAACTGCCAGTGCAATCAGCATGGCATTTTTATAACCGATGCGTACAATAAAAGAAGCCACAACAAATGAAGTACCGGCAATGCTGAAATCCTTAAATGCTTCCAGTACACTCGCCGAGCCTTTACTGATATCAAAATTACCCTGCACCTGCAATATTACCGTTCCAACACTATTCAACAGAATAGCGAAAACAAAATAATTCAGGAATAATGATACTTTTAATTTAAGTGTTTGCATGTTTCAGTTTTGTCTGTTTAATAAATTAGCCGGTTGATATTTATAACGAACCGCCTTCTACCAATATGGAATCCAGTATAACTTCTGTTTTTATCTCTTCCTGTTTCAATGCGTCCATCATTTGGGTAAATGCCAGTTTACCAAGTTTGTACCCGCTTGTTTCTACATAGGTTATTTTAGGATTGTATAAGGTTGGTATAAATCCGTTACTGATACCTATTATTGAAATATCTTCCGGCACTTTCATATTTAACTCATGCACAGCATACATTACACCGATCAAAATCATGTCGCCCATACAAAAGATGGTATCAGGCCTGTTGGGATCGGTTAATGCCATCATGGCTACTCTTTTCGATTCCGCTACTGTTTCAGGATACCCGATTGTCAATGCAGTTCCGGGCGCCAGGGAATCAAACGTATTTTTCAAGGACCTTGAACGCTTTTGCGTAATACTTAAATGCGGATGGCCGAAAAGCGCCAGCACTTTCTTTTTCTTTTTTGCAATGATGGCTTCTGCAGCGATCTGAGCAGCATGTTCATCTGCCAGGCAAACCCTGGTGCAGCCTTTCAGTTCCACAACCCGGTCGAAGAATACCACCGGAACCTTTTGTGAAATCATCCTTTCGTAATAACCCAGGTCTTCTGTCTGAATGGAAACAGAAGCAAATATTCCGCTGACCATATTTTTCCTGAACAGGTTCAGGTTTGCATTTTCTATAGACAAGTCGTCTTTAGACTGCATGATCAACACCGAGTATCCATGTACCCGGGCCTCTTCTTCAACAGCTGCTATAAATGAATCATAAAAATAATTGTCAATAGTTGGTATCAATATTCCCAGCACATTACTTTGCCTTGTGCGCAATTGTACAGCGTAATTATTCGGTTCATATTCCATCATGGCCGCCAGCTCCTTCACTTTTACTTTAGTGGCTTTCGAAATATCCGGATGATCTTTAAGTGCCCGGGAAACGGTTGAAATACTCATTCCCAGTATTTCAGCCAGTTCTTTAAGTGTACTTTGCTGCATAATGTTAGCTTTGGTTGAAAACTCGCAAAAGCTAAAATAAGGTTTTCTTAATCATTCCGTAACATGAACTGTATCTTAAGCTGTAAAGCAGTAATATTCATATTCAAACAATTACAATAATAAAGCTGATTCCTCTTTTGAATATGTGCCGGTTTTCGTTTTCAGCATTACCAATATATGTACCCGGGTTTTAATAAATTTAAATGCCTGGTTACAATAATCGCAGACTTCATCATATAGCAAATTCATTTAGAAAGATACTTTAAA
>JBJTMN010000216.1:0-5782 GCA_046070545.1 Ferruginibacter sp. | reverse complement strand
AGTGTAATAATGAAGTGGTAATCAATCAACATGCAGCAAAAGTGTATGGTAAGGCCGATGTAGGTTCACCTCCCATGAGTGTGCCGCACCTGGATACCCGTATTATCAACGGAAAAAAAGAATTGCTGTTTGGGCCCTTTGCCGGCTCCAGCACTAAATTTTTAAAGAACGGCAGTTATTTCGACCTGCCCAAAAGTATTGAATGGGATAATATGGGGCCCATGCTGGCTGCGGGCTGGCATAACCTGCCACTTACAAAATACCTGGTGCAGCAGGTTACACAATCGGATGAAGACCGCTTCCATGCATTGCAGGTTTATTGTCCTACAGCAAAAACCAAAGACTGGGAACTGGTGATTGCCGGCCAGCGTGTGCAGGTTATTAAAAAAGATGAACAGGAAGGTGGTGTGCTGGAATTTGGTACCGAGCTGGTTTGCGCTGCCGATGGAAGCCTGGCAGGATTACTGGGTGCATCACCCGGGGCTTCCACATCGGTTTCTGTTATGCTGAAGGTTTTGCAAAACTGTTTCCCGGATGAGTACAAAACTGATGCCTGGCAGGGCAAGCTACAAGAAATGATCCCTACATTTGATAAACCCTGGGGCGAATATGATCTGCTTTGCCAGGAAATAAGGGAGTGGACCAGCGATATTTTAAACCTGGAGGCAAGAAAATAAAGGCCACGAATTACACAAATTAACACGAATAAACAGAGGACCATTCGTGAAAATTCGTGCAATCAGTGGCAACAAAAACTACAACGTAGTTAAATAGTAAATTACAGGATGCAGCAATCTTTTTCTTTTAAAGCAGCCATGTGGAAGCGACTCAAAAAAAACCGGGGCGCTTTATTTGGTTTGATCGTTATCGTACTTGCTGTACTGATCTCTGTATTGGGTTACGTGATCGCCCCGGATAATTCGCCCAATGCCGATCTGCAAACCGTAGAGATACAGGCCAAGAAGCCGGGATATGAACAACAATTCTTAAAAATATTCAGCAAAGAAACTGCGGGTGGCAACTGGTTGGATCATTTTATCAACGGCAGGAAAAATAATTTTCAGATCATTCCCATTAAAGGATACCGCATAAACGCTGATAGCCTGCTTGTCAATAAATTCATTGATGATGATACCACGGTTGTTCAGTATTATTCCATCAGCAGTTTAACTTCTGGTAAGCCTGCTACCATTCAAAATAATATCATCACCAAAAAATACTGGCTGGGTACCGATAAGTTCGGCCGGGATATTTTAAGCCGCCTGCTGATCGGTACCCGGGTAAGCCTGGCCGTTGGGTTGATCGCCGTGCTGATCTCTTTAACACTGGGTATTATCTTAGGTTCACTGGCAGGGTATTATCGTGGCTGGGTTGATGAAGCCATTATGTGGCTGGTGAATGTTACCTGGAGCATTCCTACTTTGTTACTGGTGTTTGCCATTACTATGGCCATGGGCAAGGGTTTCTGGCAGATATTCATTGCGGTGGGCCTTACCATGTGGGTAAGCGTTGCCCGCCTGATACGTGGACAGGTAATGGCCATTAAGGAGATGGAATATGTACAGGCTGCAAGGGCATTGGGTTTAAAGGACAGCCGCATTATTCTGCGGCATATTCTGCCAAATATACTGGGACCGGTATTGGTAATTGCTGCCGGCAATTTTGCAACGGCCATTATTGTAGAAGCTGGTTTAAGTTTTCTCGGCATTGGCATTCAGCCACCACAACCAAGCTGGGGTTTAATGATCAAAGAGAATTACAATTTTATCATCACACACAATCCTTTGCTGGCTTTAATTCCGGGTTTTGCCATAATGTTACTGGTATTGGCTTTTAATTTACTGGGCAATGGGTTAAGAGATGCAGTGGATGTGAAGGAAGGCTAGATACGTTGCCGGGTAGCGGATGCAGTTTCGTTCCTGGTATAGCGACGTTTACTAATCAAACAAAATTTTAAATAACCCTGGTCATGAAAATAACAGCAACATTTATAGACGAGATCAGTCATGACATACCGCACCAGAACTGGGGCAGGTATGAATGGGATGCCGATTTCAGCCATATGAAAATGGTGGGTATCGACACGGTGATCCTGATCAGGAGCGGTTATCGCCGCTGGCTTACCTATCCCAGTGAATTATTGATAAAGGAGGAAGGATGCTACAGGCCACCCGTTGACCTGGTACAACTTTTCCTGGAACTGGCCGATAAACACCACATGCAGTTTTATTTTGGATTGTATGATACAGGTAAGTACTGGGTAAAGGGTGAATTTCAAAAAGAAGTGGACCTGAACCGGAAAGTGGTTGATGAGGTATGGAAAAAATATGGCCATCACAAAAGTTTTAAAGGCTGGTACCTAACGCAGGAGGTAAGCCGCCGGGTAAAAGGGGTCATTGACCTGTATGCACAACTGGGCAGGCATTGCAAAGAAGTTTCGGGCAACCTGCCCACATTCATCTCCCCGTGGATAGATGGCAGCAAGGCTGTGAGTGCAGCGTCGGATAACATCAGTAAAGAGGAAGCTGTTTCCATTAAACAACATGAAGAAGAATGGAGTGAGATCTTTGATGGAATAAAAGGGGCAGTAGATGCCGTTGCCTTCCAGGACGGTCATATTGAATACCATGAATTGCCCGCTTTTTTTGAAGTAAATAAAAGAATGGCCGATAAATATGGTTTGCAATGCTGGACCAATGCCGAAACATTTGACCGGGATATGCCCATCAAATTCTTACCTATAAAATTTGAAAAACTACGGCTGAAATTAGAAGCTGCACGAAAAGCTGGTTACAACAAAGCGATCACTTTTGAGTTCTCTCATTTCATGAGTCCGCAATCCTCTTATATTTCTGCAGCGCACCTGTATGAAAGGTATAAGGAATACCTGAAAACATTACCGGCATAATTCCTTACTTCAGTTTACCATAAAGATCCACTTCCAGCATGAACGGATCCATGGCCAGGTGGCTCATCAGCATGGCTATCTGTTTTCTTTTGATGGGGGCATCATCTCCGGGATAAGGTTCGGGAATATAATTTTTCCAGGCAGCAACCTGTTCATGGGCAATGATGGGCGGCCATTTATGCGGAATGTTTTTTTTGACCCTGGCGGCATGCAATAACTGAACCAGCATATCCCATGCTTCTTTTACCCGAACAGGACGGCCAATAATGGTATCTGTTACCGGCAAACAAGGTATAAAATCATTGATCGCATCTGCAAACTCATCATAAGTCACCGTACTATCCGGGTAAAAATAAGTTCTGTTGGCCCAGCCTTCGCTTTTACCCGTTCCTTTTAAAATACCGGTTGCGCCTGCTTTTTGTATTGCTTCCCAGTAGGGATCTGTTGGCTTTACATCGGCATAAGGCATCAGGTAACATTTAGCCTGTAATAAAACCCGTTGTACTTCCCTGGCTCCTGCCTTACGTGGCTGAATATTCTTTTGTATACAAACAGCAGCCAGTGCACCTGCTGCCTGGCCGGTTAATAAAACAACAGGCTGTAGCCTGGTAGTTCCATTTGCTATATTGCTAACGCTGATATTTTTTTCGGCAGCAATAAGACCATCAGTTCTTTCGGGAATTAAGCAACCCAGCGGAATGGTATATGCTTTGATATGCGTGAATTTGATGGCAGGCGCCAGTGCATTTTTATGGTGATGATGATCTACCGGGTAATCACCTACCGAAATTCCGGTGCGGTAAATGGTATTCTTTTTTTCAAAAGGATCAGCCAGGTAATTATTGTTTAAACGCACCAACCCTTTCAATCGCCTGCTCTCCCTGTTATAGGGTATCAGGGCCAGCTTATCATCTGAAGGAAATTCATCATCGGCCAGTCCCAGGTTTTTATATCCCAGTTCTTTCTGGATATAATAAATGAATTGCAGTGTATGGTTTTTTGCTGCCTTGTATTTTTCTGCCCTGTCTTCCGGTTTTTCTTCTATCACATTGAGGTAATAATCATTGCCGCTTGCCGGCCAGTTCAGCATGTATTTATTGTTTTTGATCTTTCCGTAGTTCAGCATTTTTTGTGCGGTCCACGGAGCAGCAACAGAATCGCTGTTGTACAAAGATGTGCAGCTTTTGAAAAACCTGGAAGAATCATACCCATCAGGGCGTGCAATGGTTTTGTCGCTGCCTTTACCATAATCCTTTAAAATGGCGGCCCAGGTAAGGTCCTGTATGATATTGTTTTTGCCGGGTGCAAATGATTCTTTGGAATAAGCTGCATCTTCCATCCCCAGGTCATACGCAGTACCGCTCATGGCCATCACATCACCCGGCTCGGTGGCGTCAATGCAGATCTTGCATTTGATCGTGACCGTTCTTTTATCCTTGTTTAAAAAAACAGCACCGGTGATTTTATTATTTTGTTTAATTATCCTTTGCAGCTCCAAACCATATAGCACAGATAAATAATCCTTTTCCCGGGCACACATGGCTTTAAAGATACTATCGCCCACATGCGGTTCAAACAAGGTATTACTTACCCAGCCGGTTGCCAGGTTTTCTGTTTGGTAGTGTTTATACAGTTGCTGCCTGAATTCTTCCCATAAACCGCTGGCCAAAAGATGATTGCCGTCTGTTGCACTTACACCGGCAGCAGTAAGCATACCACCTAACCAGGTGGTTGGTTCTGCAATCATGGTTTTTATTTTTTGCCTGGCGCTTTGTATTCCCGCAGCGGTGCCTCCAGTACCTCCGCCTATCACCAGCACATCGGTATACAGGGTTTGGGCAGTACCCTGCTTAAAAAAATAACATAACAGGATCAGTATGAAACAAAGGCGTGACTTCATCATGCGGATTTAAGATTCGGTGGCTACCTGCACATTCCTGCTGAACCCTTCTTCCAGCGAAATGAAGGTTTCTGTTCTGTCGATGCCTTTTATTTTCTGCAGTTCATCGTGCAGTACGGAGCGAAGCTGGTTTATATCTTTACAAACAATTTCAATGAACATGCTGTAGTTACCGGTGATGTAGTTGAGACGTACGATCTCGGGTATGTTCATCAGCTCTTTGGCAACGGCATCATACAGCGAACTTTTTTCCAGGTAAATACCCACAAAGGCGGTGATATCATAACCCAGTTGTTTAATATCCACATCCATTTTATTACCTTTAACAATACCAAACTCCTGCAGCTTTTTGATGCGTACATGAATAGTACCACCACTTACAAAGAGTTTTTTACCGAGTTCGGCATAAGATATCTCTGATGTCTCCATCATTTCGTGAATGATCTGCAGATCGAGTTTGTCAAGATTCAATTTGTTAGCCATTATACAACTGGTTTTTAGATTATTTTCAAATCAATAAACAAATATTTGAATTATTTCTATAATTTCCAAATTTTTAATAAAATATATTGAACGTATGGGCATTTACCTTAGTTTTGTGTTATCAAACAATCCGGTATAGATCGGAACAAATTGTGGGGTGATGAAATTGCGTAAGCATGGCAGACATGCCCCCTTGTCTCGGGGGTGAGGATAACAGGATAAACTTAGCATAGAGCCGCCGGAGTAGCAATACAAAGGCGACCAGGGTCGACCACTGAACTTTGTGCTTCTGCTAACTGCCTCGTGAAGGTTCGATCCCTTCCCCTACAGCGCTTTAAAAAGCCTTCGTTGAAAAACGGGTTTTTTTTTGTTTTTGGGGTATTCCTATCGCACTCAAATCAAAAACCGCTGCCGGCTACAGCAAACTGTATTCCGGCAGCGGTTATAAAAATATTTTAAAAAGAAGATTACAGATTTATATTCTCCGTTCC